>DASYPF010000036.1:0-11778 GCA_036006905.1 Acidobacteriota bacterium | reverse complement strand
GGTCATCGGTCGTCGGTCATCAGTCATCGGTCATCAGTCATCGGTCATCGGTTTACGGTCATCAGTCATCGGTCATCGGTCATCGGTCATCAGTCATCGGTTTACGGTCATCAGTCATCGGTCATCGGTCATCAGTCATCAGTCATCAGTCATCAGTCATCGGTCATCGGTCAACAGTCGTCCGTCTCCAATCGATCGATGTAGCCATTGATCAAGCGGAGGAATAGGCGCAACTCCTGATCTAATTCATCGTAAGTGCCTTGATCGATATATTCCTCATCCAACGAGGTTATGATGTGATCCTGTAGTTCGCACGCCTCACCGCGGCTAATCCGGCATGATCTCGTATTTTCTTTGTAAGAGAACCTGCCAAAACCTTCCGCAATACTGGAGGTCATGGAGACACCCGCACTTCTCATCTGACCGGTAAGGTTATATTTTTCGGATGGAGGAAACGTCGACGTGATCTGGTAGATTCGTCGTCGGATCCGACGGTCCACTTTCCAGACCTCAAGATCGGTGAAGTTCAATATTTTCGGCATACACGTTTCCAATTATTCGCTCTTTTACATAACTCCCCCAGATGAAAATTTGCGAAACAAAATTGGAAGTGATGTTTGCCGAGGCTACCGATCTTGGAATATTTGGGTGACCGATGGCTAATCAGCGATGACCGATCATGACCGATGACGATGACCGTGATGACCGATGACTGATGACCGATGATCGATCACTGAACCCCGATGACTGATGACCGCTGACCGTGAAGACCGATGACCGTTGACCGATCACCGATGACTGCTGACCGATGACTGATGACCGATGACTGGTGACCGATGACCTTACACAGGTTTGAATGAATGCCGAAGGGGGGACTCGAACCCCCACACCCTTTCGGATACCACCCCCTCAAGATGGCGTGTCTGCCAATTCCACCACTTCGGCAAAAACACGTTATTTTAGCGGTTCCTCCCCGAAGGCGCAAGCTAACGGCATCCTTCTGTCGTCAGCGTAACTCTCACGATTGCGAGCGTGTTATCCTCAACAAGCGGAAGTTTATCGGTAACATCCTGCAGGTAAAAGACGGCGCCGTCTGCCACCCACTTTCCCGTCTTGGCAGAACCGGGACCCAGCGTGTGACTCAACAACGGGCCGTCCGGAGAATTCACGTGCACTTCCACCCTTTTCGCCGTTGGCTTCGTAATGGTCCATGTGAGGGTCGTTACACCGTTTCCCGAACCGTCACACACCTGAATAGGATTAGGGTTGGCAGTGAGAGTACCGCCTGATATCTCAAGCGGCTTGAATGTGTTTTTTGCCTTTTCAGACTTCCTTGAACAGCCGATCGCGAGGCAGAGACTGATGGCTAGGAGCAATTGGATAAAGTAGTAAATTGAGCTTTTCACTTGGCACCTTGAGTTCTTGCTTATTCGTCACTTGAAGGTTAACAGCTGTCGGTCATCAGTCATCGCGATCAGTCCTCAGCTATCAGCTGTCAGCCTTTAGCTGTCCAAAATCAACGGAAAGCCCGTAACTAGACCGCTGATGGCTGATAGCTGATAGCTGATAGCTGATCTTGATGACCGATGACTGATAATACTTTTTATGCCCGTCTCAAGCGGGCGACAAGACAGCATCAGGATCATAGTTCAAATTGGCGCTCAACCACCTCTCCACGAGAGCCACGTCCATCTGTTTGCGAACGGCATAGTCTAGCACTTGATCTCTTTCGATGGAGCCTACTGCAAAATATTTTGCCTTCGGGTGGCTGAAATAAAAGCCGCTGACCGAAGCCGCAGGGTACATTGCAAAGTTTTCTGTCAGCCGGATTCCGACATTCTTCTCGGCCTGCAGCAAGTCAAAGAGGATTTGCTTTTCCGTATGATCAGGACATGCGGGGTACCCGGGAGCAGGGCGGATACCTTGATAATTCTCCTGGAGATAGTCCTCCGGTCCCAGCTTTTCCTTTCGTCCGTAGCCCCAATCGTCGCGAGCCTTCTTGTGCAGCCATTCGGCCGTCGCTTCCGCGAGCCGGTCTGCCAGGGCTTTGGCCATAATGGCATTGTAGTCGTCATGTTGAGTTTCAAATTCTTCAGTCAGATCCTCAATTCCGAATCCGGCGGCAAGGGCAAAAGCTCCCAGATAATCAGCTTTGCCGGAAGATTTAGGCGCAATGAAGTCCGCCAGCGCCTGATTGAATTGGTCGGCCGCCTTCTCTGCTTGCTGCCGCAGCGTGTGGACCACCGTCAAAACTCGGGCGCGGCTTTCATCCGCATAGACCTCAATATCGTCGCCGGCGCTGTTTGCGGGGAAAAAACCATACACCGCTCTCGCCGCAAGCAGGTTTCGATCGACGATATGCTGTAACAGCCGCCGCGCGTCGTCATAAAGTTCTTTGGCCCTCTCGCCCACGACCGGGTCCTTGAAGATCCTCGGATAAGCTCCGCGCAACTCCCAGGTAGTAAAGAATGGAGACCAATCAATGAAGTTGGCGATTTCGGCAAGCGGGCAGGAATCGATCACCCGTACTCCCAGGAATTCTGGTCTGGGCGGATTGGTGCTGCCCCAGTCTATTTGCGTGCGCCGTCGCCGCGCGGTCTCCAGGCTGACAAGCCGTTTCTGCGAGCGTTTATCTTCATGAAACGCTCGCGCGCGAGCCAACTCCACGCTGTTCTTTTCGACAAACTCGTCTTTCAATTCCGCACTCAGCAATTGTCCTACCACTGCGACCGAGCGCGACGCATCCAGGACATGCACAGTGGGCGCATGATAGTTGGGTTCAATCTTCACTGCGGTGTGCGCTTTGCTGGTAGTTGCTCCGCCGATTAGGAGCGGCACCTGAAATCCTTCGCGCTCCATTTCCCGCGACACATGCACCATCTCGTCCAGTGATGGAGTGATCAAACCGCTCAACCCGACGATGTCGACCCGCTTGTCGCGCGCCGTCTTAAGAATCTTCTCGCATGGCACCATCACTCCCAGGTCGATCACCTCATAGTTGTTGCAACCCAATACGACTCCCACGATGTTCTTCCCAATATCGTGAACATCGCCCTTGACTGTGGCTAGCAGTACCTTGCCCTGCGAGCGAATGTCACCGGTCCTTCGTTTTTCCTCTTCCATGAAGGGAAGCAGATAAGCAACCGCCTTCTTCATGACGCGAGCGCTCTTGACGACTTGGGGCAAAAACATCTTGCCCGAGCCGAAAAGGTCACCCACGATGCTCATTCCTTTCATGAGCGGCCCTTCGATGACCTCAAGCGGCCGCCTGTACATCTTGCGCGCTTCTTCGGTATCTATCTCGATGTGGTCAACAATTCCCTTGATGAGAGCGTGCGCGAGTCTTTCCTCTACCGATCCTTGACGCCAGGCGTCATCCTTGGCCGCAATTTTGCCGGCCTGTTGAAAAGTTTCGGCGAATTCCACCAGCCTCTCGGTGGCATCAGGCCTGCGATTGAGCAGAACATCTTCCACTTTCACCTTGAGCTCTGGATCGATCTCTTCGTAAACAGCGAGCTGGCCTGCATTGACGATTCCCATATCGAGGCCGGCCTGAATAGCATGGTATAGAAAGGCCGAGTGCATCGCCTCTCGAACCGGATTGTTGCCGCGGAACGAGAACGAGATATTGCTGATTCCACCGCTCAGCCGGCAGTGCGGCAGGTGAGTCTTGATGTAGCGTGCAGCTTCGATGAAGTTAACCGCATAGCTATTGTGCTCTTCAATTCCGGTGGCCACCGTGAGGATGTTCGGATCGAAAATGATGTCAGTCGGTGGAAATCGCATTTCTTCAGTCAGAATGCGGTAAGCACGCGTGCAGATTTCAATCTTGCGCTCCAGAGTATCGGCCTGGCCTTTTTCATCGAACGCCATGACGATGGCCGCTGCGCCGTAGCGGCGCGCGCACTTGGCTTGCTTCTTGAAGACTTCTTCACCTTCCTTCAAGCTGATGGAGTTGACGATGGCCTTACCTTGGACACACTTCAATCCTGCCTCAATCACCGACCACTTGGAGCTGTCGATCATGATCGGCACTCGCGCGATATCAGGCTCGGCCGCGATCAGGTTAAGGAAGCGGACCATTGCTGCTTCGCTGTCGAGCATTCCTTCATCCATGTTTACATCAATGATGTTGGCTCCGCCCTCCACCTGCTGGCGAGCCACGGCGAGCGCCTCTTCATAGTTTCCTTTCAGGATCAATTTTGCAAACTTTGGCGAACCGGTAACGTTGGTCCGCTCTCCAACCATCACAAAACCCATCTCCGGCCGCAGCGTGAGTGCTTCCAGGCCGCCGAAGCGCGTGATGGGTTCAAACTTGGGCGGTACTCGCGGCGGGAGGCTTTTGACCGTGTGTGCGATGGCGCGAATGTGATCTGGAGTGGTCCCGCAGCATCCGCCAACAACGTTGATCCAACCGTTTCGGGCAAAGTCGGCGATGATTTCCGCCATTTCCAACGGAGACTGGTCGTATTCACCGAAGGCATTGGGCAGTCCGGCGTTGGGATAGCAGCTTACGAAGCAATCGGCCAGAGAAGACAGCTCCTCGATGTAAGGGCGCATATCCCTGGCACCCAAAGCGCAGTTGATGCCGACGCTCAGAGGTCTTGCGTGTTCGATAGAAATCCAGAATGCTTCCAGAGTCTGGCCGGAAAGCGTGCGGCCGGACTGATCTGTGATGGTGACGGAAATCATCACAGGCAGGCGCCTCTCTGTCCGTTCGAACTCCTCTTCTATGGCGACCAACGCCGCTTTCAGGTTGAGTGTGTCAAAAGTAGTTTCGGGAAGGAGCAGATCGGCGCCGCCATCCATCAGGCCCCGCACCTGCTCGCGATACGCAGCCACCAATTCGTCAAGGCTGACCGAACGGAATGCCGGATTGTTGACATCAGGAGACATGGATGCGGTGCGATTGGTTGGGCCGATCGAACCCGCGACCCAGCAATGCCGTTCCGGATTTTCTGCCAGGAACTCGGCGACAGCCTGCCGCGCCACTTGAGCTCCGGCGACGTTAAGCTCGTAGGCCAGATGCTGTAATTGGTAGTCGGCCAGCGAAATGGCTTGGGAATTAAAAGTGTTGGTTTCGATAATATCGGCGCCGGCTTGCAAAAAACGACGATGGATTGACCGAATGACATGCGGCTGGGTGATCGACAACAGGTCGTTGTTGCCCCTTAAATCGCAACCATGGCTTTTGTATTCTTCGCCGCGGTACTGGTCTTCGGACAGATGAAAGCCTTGAATCATCGTTCCCATCGCGCCATCAATGATGACGATTCGTTCCTTGAGCAGATCGGTTAGCGACTTTTGATTCATGGCGAATAAGCTGTCAGCCGTCAGCTAAACTAGCCATCAGCTTTCAGCCATCAGCTATCAGCTATCGAGTATACCGCACAAAAATATGCTTGCGTTTCGATGGGAGCGCGGCGCATTTGCCCGCTCTCGATAGCGATTGCTGCCGGCTGATAGCTGGTGGCTGACAGCTGATAGCTGACAGCCCGAGTTGCTCATTGTAGCAATTTAAGGCGCGGGAGTGAAACTTGAGTGAAGGGATGGGTCACCAATGCTCTTACAGGATGCTCCACGAGCCGCCTGCGGCGGGCTCATGGAGTTTGGACATTTCCGGGGGCCACAGGCGCCACCCACGTCAGCCCGGAGCGTAAGAATCGGTGAAAAAATTTCACCGCGAAGGACGCGAAGACCGCGAAGCCTTTTCAGTTTTTCCAGGAACTTGACAGCAACTGCATCGCCGCCAGCAGTTATAGCCGATGACGTGACTACTAGTTATTACTCAGTTCAGATGGCTTTGCGCCCTTCGCGTTCTTCGCGGTTAATTTTTTCACACCTTCTAAGTGACGGGTCCCCCCACATGACAATCTGCGGGACCCGTCGCTTACGCTCCGGGCTCTGACATATCGGTGAGCTACCTACGGTCGGGTATGCGCATCCCTACCGGTTGGCCTTATTCTATCGACCAGCTTTCAACAGCCACTGGGCGGCTCGCTCTCAGGTAGAGAAGGCCGTGGCTGGTAGGGAGCTCGATTTTGAGCCCTTCGCTGTTGGCCAGGCGACTGCTGCCGGTGAACTCAGCGTCCGGCGTGCTCCAAAAAATCCAGGCGCCGGAGCTCCCGTGCTTCATTCTTAAGAGCAGATGTGTTCCCTGATGGAACCGAACAAGCGCTGGAAGCTCGTTTTGCAAGACGGGAGTGTGGTCGGTACCGCACAATGGATCGAATGTCTCAAATGTAATTAATCGCGGCGCGCCAAGCTTCTCTTTTCTTAGTGAATTGACAAAAGCCGCGCACGGCGATCGGTTGAAATCGTCAGGCGTGTTAAAGCCTTTTGCTGCGATTTCTGCAGGACCGTCTCCCAGCATGGCAAAAGCAGCCGCTAGATTCTTCCACGCGTCAGCCATGGACGGATCCAACAGGAGAGCGGGTCGCAAAAATCGGACTGCTTCGGCTGGCTCTTTCTGATGAAGGTAGACAAAACTCAAATTCGAGAGGATGCGCGCCGCTTCCGGTCTGATCTGAACGGCTCTCAGAAGGTAATCGCGTGCTTCCGTCAAAAGGCCCAGCCGGGTCGCCAGCACTCCGGCAAGGTCGAGCCCTTCTGCCGAGAGCGGTCGCGCTTTTACGAAATCACGGGCCTGTAGCAGGGCTTGCTCGTTTTCTCCCTTATCGGCCAGACCCCAGATGGCTCGAAGACGGGCGGCGTCCGGCTGGGGACTCTGATTCGGGAATTGCAGGAGGGCTAACGCCAGAAGGCAGATCAATTTCGAATTACGAATGTCGAATGTCGAATGTCAAAACTCACCGCGAAGGCGCGAAGAACGCGAAGCTCCATTCATTTTTTCCAGTTATCATCTTTATGTTAGCTCTAATATTGTAGCCCGTACTAATGGGCATGAGTGGATTGGGTTCATGTTCGCGCACTCGCAGTGGGCTTTTCATTCGACATTCGAAATTCGAAATTCGTAAATTCGCTTTCTTCGCGCACTCGCAGTGTGCTTTTCATTCGACATTCGAAATTCGCAATTCGTAAATTCAGTACCCCACCGCCAGCCCGTCGGAACGGCGCGGGTCGGCAGCGCCGTAACGGAGATGCGTTGAGGGGTCGATCAAAATTGAATGAGCATCACCGATTTTGTCGCGAAATTTCAGCTCATGTCCCTTTTCCTGCAAAGCGTGTTCCACATTTGTAGGGAACCTCTTTTGTTCCAGTGTCAGCACATCGGGAAGCCACTGATGATGCAGGCGCGGCGCGTTGACCGATTCCTGGATGTTCATGCCGTGATCGATCACATTGAGCAGAATTTGAAACACAGTATTGATGATCATCGGTCCCCCAGGTGAGCCGGTAACCATGTAAACTTCGTTCCCTTTTTTGACAATGGTCGGCGTCATGGCGCTTAATGGCCGTTTGTGGGGGCCAATGGCGTTGGCTTCTCCCTGAATCAACTGATACGTGTTTGGGACCCCAGGCTTCGAGGAGAAATCGTCCATTTCATTATTCAGCAGGAAACCAGCGCCTGCAACCGTCACTCCTGAACCGTAACTGTCATTGAGCGTGGTCGTAGTGGCGACGGCATCTCCCTCCTTGTCGACGACCGAATAGTGCGTCGTATCCGGAGACTCATAGCGCGAGGGATTTCCGTGCCCGATAGTCTTGCTGGGAGTCGCGTGATCGAAAGAAATATTCGACGTGATGAACGCAGCGTAGTCTTTTGAAGTAAGCCCCTTGACGGGGACTTTGGCGAAGTCCGCGTCGCCGAGGAATTCCGCGCGGTCGGCAAATGCGCGCCGCATAACTTCCGCCTTCAAGTGGAGCTCTTGTGGAGATCCAAATGAAAACTGTGAGACGGCGAAGCGCTCGATCATGTTTAGCATCTCGACAAGCGCTACGCCTCCCGAACTGGGCGGTCCCATCGAGACCACTTCATATCCTCGATATATCCCGCTGACAGGAGGCCTGAAGACCGCCCGGTAGTTCTTCAGGTCTTGCAATGTGATCAGCCCTCCGCCTTGCTGCATCTCCTTGACAATGGCTTCGGCGACCGGACCTTCATAGAAGCCCGTGGGTCCCTGCTCAGCAATCCGTCGCAGTGTGGCCGCCAGATCTTGTTGGACAAGCAGGTCTCCTTCATTAAAGAAGTTTCCATTGTTAAGAAAGACCCGCTTACTCTCGTGGAAGCGCCCAAGTTTGGGGGCGACGTCTTTTTCCCTAAGGCTATGAGCCAACGCCGCGCTCACTGGAAAGCCATTCCTGGCAAGCGCAATTGCCGGCTGCACCAGATCCTTCCATTTCAACTTCCCGTATTTCTTCCACACGTTGTACATCCCCTGCACGGATCCGGGGACGGCTGCGGCCTTGTGGCCGACTGTCGAGAGCTTGGGAATGACATTGCCGCTGCTGTCCAGGTACATGTCGCGGGAGGCCCCTGCAGGCGCCTTTTCCCGATAATCAATAGTGATGTCTTCGCCGGTTCGGGCCAGATGGATGACCATGAACCCGCCGCCGCCAATGTTGCCGGCTGCCGGGTGAGTCACAGCCAATGCGAATCCGGTCGCGACGGCAGCGTCCACGGCGTTTCCACCTTTTTGTAAAATCTCGACTCCCACCCGTGAAGCACGAGGGCTTGCCGAAACCACCACACCGTGCCTGGCGGGAACCGGGTCGCGGGAGACAGCGGCCAGGGAAAGGAGACAGAATAGAGTGATGATCGCCGTTTTGGAAATCGAGACTCGAGGATGGAGGATCGACAATTGGGGGTTAGATAAAGAAGTTTGCATAACGTACCAAAGTGCGAATCAATCTGATCGTACGGGCGGCCCGGTATTGTACGGTGCCAAGACATCCCTTTACACTTTTTGGTGTTTGGCTAAAAGCGAATTTAGGACACGGAAAACACGGAGTACACGGAAATAAGCTGAATTCTGGAGCATGAAGGCACTCGGGCAAGACATTAGCCTGGCAACCCTTACCCGTGTGCCTTCATGCTCCAGAATTCAGCTTCCTCCGTGTTTTCGGTGTTTTCCGTGTCCCAAATTTTCTTTAGCCAAACACCAAAAAATGTAAAGGGATGTCTTGGCACCGTACAATGCCGGGGTCACTCGTACAGATCAGATTTGCATCCCCGCAAAAATGCTGCGCCGATTCCTCCTGCTTCCTGCCGACTGCCTCCTGCTTACTGCCTACTGCCTACTGCCTACTGCCTACTGCCTACTGCCTACTGCTCTACTGCTTGCTGCTCGGGTATCCCTTCATGTCCAACGTCACGTGCTTGTACCCGATACGGTGAAAGCTGGCAACGACTTGGTCAAACAGCTCGAGATCAAGCAGGCGCGGCAGTTCATCTCGAGCCACTTCGATTCGCGCTAGCTCGTCGTGATGACGCACACGAAAGACGCGAAAACCCAATTTGCGCAGCACTTCTTCAGCGCGGTCAACCTGCTGCAGCTTTTCCGGAGTAATGGCAATACCGTGAGGAATGCGAGAGCTAAGGCAGGGGGAAGCCGGTTTGTCCCAGATCTCCAGACCTAAGTCTCTGGCAATGGTTCTGATTTCCAGTTTTGACAGCGCCGCTTCCCGGAGTGGGCTGCGCACCCCGTGATCCCGAGCAGCGCGCATGCCCGGACGATCTCCAACGTCGTCGTCCCCATGAGACCCGTCCACTACATAAGCGAAACCCAGTTCTTCTCTAAGGCAGGCCACCTTGGAATAGAGTTCATCCTTACAGAAAAAGCAGCGATTGACTGGATTGGCGGCATAACGCGGGTCTGCCACTTCTTCGGTCTGAATCACTCGGTGAGGGATTCCATGTGTTCCGGCAAAGCGGATAGCGTGTTCCATTTCCGAATGCGCGACAGAATCGCTCTGCGCCGTCACCGCCAGCATCCTATCACCCAAAATCCTGTGGGCGAAAAACGCAACAAGCGCGCTGTCGATCCCTCCACTGTAGGCAACTAGAACCGAACCCATTTCGGAGAGAATCTTTTCCAGGGTCGATTGTTTTTGAGACGATTGCATTCCTTTGATAGAGGTCGTAACGTTTACCTGCACCCTTATCTTAAATCATAGTTCGCCCGCGCAAAAGCCGAAACATCCCGGGGACGCACGACGGTGGACGGCGCCACGGCATCTTTACAATTGCCGGATGGCCGGCTGAAAACGAAAATTTGGGACACGGAAAACGCAGAAAACACGGACTAAGCTGAATTCTGGAGCATGAAGGCACGCCTGCAAGGATTGCTAGACTGATGTTTTGCTCGCGTGCCTTCATGCTCCAGAATTCAGCTTCTTTCCGTGTCCTCTGTGTCTTCCGTGTCCTAAAACTCGCTTTTAGCCATCCATCCACCAATTGTAAAGATGCCATGGCGTTGTCCATCATCGTGCGTCCACTGATGGTCGCGCGATTTGCGAAACGCTGTGTTAGAATCGACATCATAGCCATAAAAAAGGTCGTGACAGTCATGAAAAGAAAATTAGCGCTGGTTGTGCTGGTGGCACTGGTAAGTTTCCTTCTAAATGAGCGCAGTACTTCAGGTCAGGAACCCAAAAAGCCCCAGACCCCCGCTCCAGAAACCCAGGGTCAAAAGCCAAGAGATCTTAAGGAGAAGCAAGAGGCCCCCCGGGGTCGGACCGCCATACGGGTCAACGTGAATCAGGTTAGTGTGGACGCCACGGTAATGGATAAGGACGGCAATCTGATTAAGGGTCTGACCAAGGACAATTTCAAGATTTACGAGGACAAAGTCGCACAGACCATCGCCAATTTCGCCCCCGTCGATGCTCCCATCACAGTTGTGTTGTTGGTCGAATACAACAAGGTGATCTGGTACGCACTGTATGAGGTTTTGGTGGCCTCCTATCAGTTTGTTGAACAAATCCGCCCCGAAGACTGGGTGGCGGTTATCGCTTACGACATCCGCCCGGAGATTCTTACCGACTTCACCCAAAATAAAGCTGAAGTGTATAACGCCTTGCGCCGGCTGAACTATCCCGCCTGGAGCGAGGCCAATTTCTACGACGCTTCCATCGATGTTCTTAATCGGGTTCAAGAGATCGACGGAAAAGTAGCAATCGTGATGCTGACTTCGGGCCGTGATACCTTCAGTAAGGTGAATTTGGATCACACCCTGAAGGCGGTTAAGAGCAGTAGCGCTGTAATCTATCCGATCAGCATCGGCGGAAATATCAGGGCACGTTATGAGGACCGTATGGCCGCGGAAACCCGCCTGGATTTTTATCAGGCAGATGCCGTCCTAAAGGAGTACGCGAAAGCTACCGGAGGAGTGTCATTCTTTCCCAGATTCCAAGCCGAGTATCCCAACATTTTCCACGACATTTCGAACATGCTTCGTAGCCAGTATCGGCTTTCCTATGTCCCGACCAATACAGCCAAAGACGGCAAGTACCGGAAAATCCGCGTGGAGGCCAAGGCTGATATCCATAGTGACGGTAAAACGGTTGATCTGAAGGTCCGCGCGCGGGAAGGGTACTACGCTGAAAAGACAGTGCAGTAGGCAATTCGCGGCCAGTCACGTGGCAGTTAAGGGCCGGCAGGTCGTCAAGTCAACAAGTTCAGCGAGTCCACAGGTCATGAGCGTGCAAGTCAGCCTGGGATGAATCTCATCCCGTTGTGACCTGCTGACCTGTAGACCTGCTGACTTTGACCTTTGACCTCTCTATCAGAAGCATTCGTCAACAAATTGGCCCTTATTTACGTCATATTATGGAAGAAGCGATCTCGATGGATCCTGAAACATTACCCAAACGCTC
>DASYPF010000035.1:0-5106 GCA_036006905.1 Acidobacteriota bacterium | reverse complement strand
GAAGCACGGGAGGGATGGAGAAACAGTGAGGATTTTCACCAGGTCTTCTCCAGTAGACAAAAGAGTTAATGAACCATGCAGGACAGGTAGGATCTTGTTGGGTCTTATAATGCCTCCCGTTGGCCGTACAAGTAGCAGAGTTTGACGTCAGTGAACAATCGTCAACGTAATCACAGTAACCTAGACCGTGGCGATACATGATACTAAAGAAGCGCGCAAAATCGCGCGGGTACTGGTACCCTAAGGAGAGGGCAATTTCTTTAATTTGTAAGCGCGGGTTGAGGAGGAGGCGGGTCGAAATCGCTAGCAACATCTGTTGCTGATACTGACGAAATGTCATCGCCTTGACCGATTGTACTGTTTTCTCAATCGTGTGACGTTCTACGCCCAGCGCCCGAGCGATCGCGGAAAGGGACGTACGTGGCTCTTCAGAAAGGAATGCGTGGATGTTCTGGAAAAGGCTATGCTTATTGTAGGCCATTTTAGAATCATCCGAGACGCTACCGTCCGACTCGAGCCCTAGTCAGCTCAATTTCCTGGTGGGTAAGAGTTTTTGACAACACCGAAGACGCGATCGGTGTCAACGGCATGATGGACAAATAGAATCTTCTGTCAACTGAGTGTGCCCGACCCTGATTTCTTGATTTAAAGCCTTGCTGATTCCGCCTCTGGGAAGGTGATTCTGACATAACAAGCCAGCGTGCACATCTCTCTTCGTATTTCACTTATAACGTTATTAAAAAATGAAGCGGCATTCAAGCATTTTTATCTAACCTATGTTTCGGTAGCCGAACCCGAGCCTGAACAGCAGACCGCAGCCAATGAGTCATTAGGAGAGTCCCGTCGCAAGTTTTCCTTGGAATCAACAGCAGGTCCCCCTCCGGGACGATCAAGGCTCCGTAATAGCCCATCCGCTCGATAAACGGACAAATGACTTGGACTTCGGCAAGCTTCGTCCTTACGCCGCCATCTATGTTCCGGATGAATGGGTAGTAACTGCGAGAGCGTTGTTAAAGTGTGGGGGCATCGATAACTCGGGTAGTAAATGCGGCGGTTACAGTGGTACTTCATCACCCTGATGGCAATTCCACTAGCGTGATCGGCCACCAATTACATTCTCCCGTATAGCGCCCGAGCTCGTTCGCGATCAGGCTGCGAACCTGGTTGGTCTTCAAGTCGGTGAGCTGGATTTCGGCACCTGACACCACGGAACCGGAGGGATCTGTGACCAGGTCCAGAATCGTCCCGGTGTTCGCGGTCTGGGCGAGCGCCGCGTTGAAACTCGTAAGCAGCACGAGACTCAGTGCGCAAACGAGTGTGCTGCAATACGAGACACAATAGAAGTCGCGTCGTATCTTGTTCATGGCGTTCTTCTCCGATTAGTTGGCACCTCCTGTGAACCCCGCATCAGAACCTGTAAAAAATCAGAGCTGCGCCCGTCAGGGCGCGCGCGGAGAATTTTGTCAGGGAATATTGACATCACTTCTTCTTTGATGAAGACTTCTTGGGCGGCACTTTGGCTCCGGCGCGCCGAGCTTGCGATAGTCCGATGGCGATCGCTTGCTTGCGGCTCTTTACTTTTTTACCGGAACGACCACTTTTCAGCGTTCCCCTTTTTCGCTCGCGCATTGCCTTCTCAACTTTCTCCGATGCTTTCTTGCCATACTTGGCCATCGCTGTTCTCCTCTAGAATAATTTCAGGTGAGCTCCTTGTTCCTGAATGATCTGTCTAAGCCTGTTCAAGTTCTTGCGATCAATCGCGCCGAAGAGCCTTGTCGAGCCCCGAACTGACCGTCACTCCCTGTCCTGGTAGCGCATGACTACTTATCAATGTCAGGAAAAACAACATGGACAGCGATCGGAAATGCTTGGCAATCATCGACGCAACGAAGCCGAGAGCCATCCCGCACAACAGGTATACGACTGCGAGTGCAGCGAACAGCCGAACCGCCCGGCCACTATTCGTCACCGGAATCGGCCCGGCCTGCGCCAGCGCCAGGCTCAGACTCGCCGCACCAAAGGCCAGAGTTGTGCGCCACCGGCCGCCGATCAACCGCCCGGTGGCGGCACCAGTGCCGAACGCGAGCAACACCTCCAGAACGACCTCCCACGTATCGTCTGCGCCGTGAATGCCGGTCGCTCGTACAATGACACCAAACAGAGTCATCGGTAACAGCGCAAGCCACAACAGAGACCCGAACGCTAGACCGGGTAGGAATCCCACGCCCAGTCGACCCGCCGCTTGTAGCTCGTAGAGCGCCCAGCCCATAGCGACGCCTGAGACGACGCCGAAGGGAATCCCGCCCGAAAGCCTTGTCCATATTGGCACAATGACGACAGCGTGGACGAGCCCGAACGCCGCGACACCAAGAAGGCCAATAGCAGCACCCCCGATCAGAAACGGGGTGAGTGCAGAAGATCTCTGCTGGAATTTCATCATCGGTATATAGGGCCACCACGCGGTCGGCCAAGACATGCGGGTAACCGGCCTCGTTGACGCGGGGTTAGGCGTATACCCCACAGGCAATCTGGCCACCTACGTGCTATGGACGGGGGTGAATAGGGTCGACCCAGTATACGTCTTCCGGGGGCTCTGCAGGCTCAATATCCAAATTGACAACTATTGGCTCCTGACCGCTTCGCAGGATGACGCACCTAAGAACTTCGTCTTTGTTTGCATTGATCTCCTGATGGGGTACGAACGGTGGAACATAGATGAAATCGCCCGGTCCAGCTTCCGCGGTGAATTCAAGATGTTCACCCCAACGCATCCGTGCCCGACCGCTGACTACGTAAATGACACTTTCCAATTCACCATGATGGTGTGCGCCCGTTTTTGCGTTCGGTTCGATCGTGACCGTGCCTGCCCACAATTTGCTGGCGCCGGTCCTTGCATATGTAATGGCAGCCGCGCGCGTCATACCAGGTGTTTGCGGAGTATTCAGATCAAGCTGGCTACCCGGAATCACTTGCACTCCGTGGTCGCGCCAGTGTGATGTCGGATTCGTACTCATATCAATTTCTCCTCTTTGTGCCAAGCACTTGCACAATTCTGATCGAAGAGGTGATCAATGCTTCTTAATCGCATGAAACTTGCAATCGACGCTAAATCCCAACCATAGACTGCGACATCTGGTGCAGGGCGTCAAGGCCGTCAATGTCCCGCGGCAACTCGGAAATTCTAATGAGGTTTGGAATTCGGCCCGAAAACTCGTGGGACACTTTGTTCCAGGCGCGCTGGTGGGCGTCGCTCACATCGCTGTACCAGGTGACCGCTTGTTGCATCAGCGCCGGGCAGTCCGGCGGAAGTGCGGTCTGGGGCGCCGGCCAGATGCGGTTCATCAGCAGGCTCTTGACCGGAAACTTCCGCTTCTTTAACTCCCCCAAAAAATACTCGCCATCGCGGCCCGCTTTCAGCGGCGTGGTTACGATGCAAAACGATGCCGTACGAGCGTCGCGCAGCAATGAGGCCGTGTGTTTGGCTCGGTCCGCATATCCTTCGGCGATGCTGAAAAAGACTGCATAAAAGTCCAAAATTTGCCGTACCAATGTAGTGCCGAGCAGCGCTTCCAGCCGTGAATAAAGCTCCAGCGATTTGCGGCTGAGCTGAGACAAAAACGAGTGCTCCCACCATTTATAGGTCCGGCCCACCAGTTGAACGATTGGGAAAGAAACCAACTGGACGAAAAACTCGGGCTTGTCCAGGAACTCAAAGGCGTGCCGGGAAGGCGCGGTGTCGATGATGATGGTATCGAAGCCGTCCTTCATCGCTTGATCAAGCCGTTCGATGGCAATTAATTCTTGCATTCCGGCCAGCGACGCAACCAATACATGGTAGATGGGATGCTTGAGCACAGCTTCCGCCTGTTCCGGCTTGGAGTACAATTTGACCGCGCGATTCAAGGTGGCGCCCACATCCAGCATTGCGGCCCAAAGCTCGCCTCCGGTGTGAAACGAATCCAGCGGCACCTTCTGTTCTCCTTGCCCGGCCTTTAACCGAAGCGCGGTGCGGAGCCGAAGGGCTGGATCAATGGTCAGTACCAGACATTTTTTTCCGCCCAGCGCCGCCTGCAAGCCCGCAGCCGCCGCCACAGATGTTTTTCCCACTCCACCGGTGCCTAAGAACACTCGAATATTCATGACGTCACATTCAGCGGCATCTCGCCGAGACGACCCGCCAGGGAGAACAGCAGATCTAAATCTGACTTCCAGTTGTGCACACGCTCGATTTGGTGGAATGTCGTTCGAACCGATGACCGAAGTTCGTCAAATCGATCACGCTCGATGCGATGGCGGTCCAAAATAAATTCAAACTCCGATCCCGAACCCCGGAACTCTTTTGTTAAATCCTCGACCGCTTCTTCAGGCGCCGACAACAGGGGCGAAATTAAATTACAGATCAAGCCCGCGGGGCGAATATCGAGCTCGTGCCGAAGCGTTTGGCAAAGCTCAATAGTCTCTTGAACACCCATTTCTTCCAAAATAGCAACCGGAAAAAAGAACAAGTTGGCACGGTGCGAAAAAAAACCAGTCAGTTCTTTTCCTTTTGCCGCGAAGGGCCCGGTCAAGTATACGTCAAACTTTTTAGTCACTTTGAGCGTGTCGATGAAGTGGCCGGTCGCGGGCGCGTCCCAGATCAGGACCTCGAACTTCAGATCGTCTTGTGAGGGATGTTCAGCCAGCTCCTGCAAGCGCGCCAGAAAGGCAAGTTCTTTCAACCCGGGCGCCACCTCAATCAGGCTCTGGTAAATCTTGCTGTGGAGTACTGTTCGCGTAAGAAGCTTGGAACGGATCTGCTCTTTGACAGTTCTGGCAAGAACCTGGCGGGGGTCGATATGGATGATGAACAGATTTGCCGCCGCCGCAGCATCGATTTCTTTCAGGCCTTCCAGCGACACGGTGACGGCCAATTCCCGCAATGGATGGGATGTGACAACAACAACTTTCTTTCCGCGGCTCGCGTGCAGCAGGCCGAAGGCGAGGCTTAGGGTTGTCTTGCCCACACCTCCCTTGCCGCAAAAGACGACGATCGGCTTTTTCATTTAGCAGAGAATCAGAGAATCGCGCAAAGGGGGCAACCACAGAGCCGCGACCGGAAGGGAGCGG
>DASYPF010000034.1:0-7950 GCA_036006905.1 Acidobacteriota bacterium | reverse complement strand
CTCCGGGCTCTGACGCTGGCGCCTTCTCCCCTGTCCTTTCCCGCTTTTCGCTTTGCGGCTAATTTCTAACGCAATCAGAAATCTTGGCAAATAGGATCCTTATAAAATAAAATTAGCCCGCTCGTTTCATTAAAAAACATCCTCTGATGAGATTTGAAACCCAAACCCCAGAACCCTGAACCTACGTCTAAGGAGGTCCGGTGCATCTTGCTTTATTCTTAATGCTAAGAGTTGCCAGCGCCGCGGCTTTGGGCGGTGTGGTGGGATTGGAGCGCACGCTTCGCCATAAGGTCGCCGGATTGCGAACAAACATGCTCATCTGCATGGGTTCGGCGTTGTTCACGGTGATTTCGCTGGAAGTAGGAAGAGAAACCCACGAGCCGACGCGAATTATGGCGCAGATTATTCCCGGCATCGGATTTATCGGTGGCGGAGCAATTCTGCGTTCCGGACTGACGGTGACTGGACTGACCACCGCAGCAACCATGTTTGTAGTTGCCGGGATCGGAATGGCCGTGGGCGCCGGGCATTACTGGATCGGTGTCGGCGTAACTCCGTTGATCCTGGGACTCCTTTATTTTCTGGGTAAGCTGGAATATCGACTGACGACAATAGGGCAAGCGTATCACTACACCCTTTCCACATCGCGACTGATGGAAGCCTCAGCGGCGATAAACAGGATGCTTGATGAGCTGGGAGTGCGGGCCGACGGCCTGAGCAGCGAGCGCAAAGGGACAGAGCATTCAATTCACTTCACCGTTCATCTTGATTCAGCGAGAAACCGGGAGTTAATGCGGCGATTGTTGGAGCTCGATGGCATTGACGACATTCACGCTTCCGAAGAACCGCAGGGATGACCCTGTTGGGCCAGTACGCTGTAATAGTAATGGGGCAAAGGAAGTACGAATGACGAAGTTCAAATGACGAATGACAAATAACCAACTCGCAATCGTTGTCATTCGTAGTTCGAACTTCGTCATTCGTACTTCCTGGCTGCGAATCATTTCAATTGGTGGAGGAATCCGATGGACCGAAGATCGTTTTTGGGGGTGGCTACGGCAGGGGCAGCGGTCGCTACGACTTTTTGTTCCACTGAGGACGCCACCTGGGCTCATGCGGTGCCGGCCGCGCTAAATCGGGTGCGACTCTCCATCACTTGGGGCATGTTTCGCGACATGCCTATCCCGGAGGCTTTGGCTCATCTGGCACGCTTGCACTATGACGGGTTTGAAATGTTCAACTGGCGCAAGCCGGAAATCCTGGAGGCGATCGCGTCGGAAAAGAAGAAATACGCACTGGAATGCGCCACGCTGGTGGGCAACAAAGGAGTAACAGCTCCTGGCTGCAGCTTGGTCAATCCCAAAGAGCGCGACTCCTTCCTGCAGGAGATGAACCTCGCCATCGACGCCGCGAAGAAAGTGGACTGCAAGCGGCTGGTCACGCTCACCGGCAACGAAGTACCGGGAATGTCGCGCGCCGAGATGATGGATAGCTGCGTGGCGGGCCTGAAGGCAGCTGCGCCAATGCTGGAGAAAAACGGCATCACTGCCGTCGTTGAAGTACTGAACACCTACGTCAATCACAAGGGATACTTTCTCTATTACGTGCGCGATGCAGCCGAGATGATCGACCGGGTAGCCAGTCCAAATGTAAAGATCCTGTTTGATATCTATCATGTGCAGATCATGGAAGGAAATCTCATTCAGAACATCCGCAGCAACTTCCAGCGCATCGGCCACTTTCACATCGGCGACGTTCCGGGCCGCCATCAGCCCGGCACCGGTGAGATCAATTACCGCAATGTCTTCAAAGCGATTCGCGATTTGGGTTATGAAGGTTTTGCGGCTCTCGAATACAGTCCCACCATTTCCCTGGTGGAGAACCTAGCCGAGATGCGAAAAATGACCATGTTCGACTAGTGGCGCGCAGCAGCAGAATCGCTGCTGTCTCAACTTTTAGTTATCAGCCATCAGTTTTCAGCTATCAGCAATCAGCTTTCTGCCCTATTGTCGGGGACTTTGCTGAGTGCTGATAGCTGATGGCTGAATGCTGAAAGCTGATTGTTCAACCGCCTGTCCCTTGCGCCCGCTCGAATCGCCGATACAATTGAAGTACGAGAGTAGTGTGTGAGGAATATTATCCCGCTTCGGGAGGCAAGCATGAAGAAGCAACTTCAATTTATTCTATGTTTTAGTCTGTTCGGGATGTCTGCATTCGCTGAGCCGGTCAGGTCGCCTCAGCAGGGCGGCAGAGTGCCCGTCTATCATGTCACTGTGGTAGCGCGCACGACCAAGGCGATTAATTACCGCCATCGCAGCGGCTCGACCAAAATTGATTTCCGCGGAACGGCACTTCTTCCTGAGGCGCGTGGCGAGGCGAAAGTGGAGAGCAAGCAGGGCGCTATTAAAATCGACGCCGATTTTGACGAGCTGCAGCCGGCGACCCGCTTCGGTCCTGAATACTTGACGTATGTTCTGTGGGCCGTCACGCCCGAAGGACGCCCCATCAATTTGGGGGAGGTTTTATTAGACGGAAAGAAAAGCAAGCTCGATGTAACTACTGAGCTGCAGGCGTTCAGTCTGATTGTAACCGCGGAACCCTACTTTGCCGTCACTCGTCCGAGTGACGTCGTGGTGATGGAGAACGTGGTGCGCAAGGACACGGTGGGCAAGGTGGAGGAGATTGAAGCCAAATATGAACTGTTGCAGCGAGGGCAGTACGTAGTCAACGTCAATCCGGCCGATCTTCGGCCGATCGAGTTGAATCCCAAGGTGCCTCTCGAGCTCTTCGAAGCACGCAATGCCTTGCGCATCGCGCGCTGGGCGGGGGCCGACCGCTATGCCAGCGAAAGTTTCCAGAAGGCCGATCAATTGCTGCGGCAGGCGGAGGCTTATCAGGAGAGGAAGGCCGGGAGAAAGCCCGTGGCTATGACGGCGCGTGAGGCGGCGCAAACAGCCGAGGATGCGCGTCTGATCGCCGCCAAGCGCCAGGAAGAGGAACGCGCGGCTGCCGAGCGCGCCGCCACAGAACGCGCCAAGGCTCAGGCGCAAGAAGAGAGTAGACGAAGAGCGCAAGCGGAGGCCGAGCAGCGTGCTGAGGCCGAGCGCAGGGCGCGAGCCGAAGCGGAGCAGAAAATTGAAACCGAGCGCCGCGCGCGGGCTGAAGCAGAACGCGCCACTGCAGAAGCGGAACGATCGGCCGCCTTAGCCAAGCAGCAGGCTGCGCAAGCAGAAGCGGAGCGATCGCGCCTGGCGGCGGAGCAGGCGGAAAAGGGGCGGCAAAAGGCGGAACAGGAAAAAGTGGAGCTTCGCGCGCAACTGTTGCGCCAGTTGAATTTGATTCTGGAAACACGTGATACGACGCGGGGTCTGATCGTCAACATGGCCGATGTTCTGTTTGACACCGGCAAATACAGCCTGCGTCCGGGAGCGCGCGAAAAGCTGGCAAAGATCGCCGGAATCGTGCTGGCGCATCCGGGACTGAAGCTGGAAGTCGAGGGGCATACCGACAATGTCGGCGGTGATGAATACAATCAGGGACTATCGGAAAGACGCGCTAACGCGGTGCGCGATTACTTGATAGGGCAGGGGGTACCTCCCGAGTCGATCACGGCACATGGATTTGGAAAGACTCTGCCGGTCGTATCCAATGATACTGCGGCGGGACGGCAGCGCAACCGTCGTGTGGAGCTGGTCGTATCTGGAGAAGTGATCGGCGTGCAGATCGGCAGGTCGCCGCAATGATTCAGTGTCGGCAGGGACGGACGCCGGGCTAATAGCCCTTTCGGGAAAGGCTGCTAGAGCAACCTCGGCCCCCTGTAAAGCGAGCGAAGGCTTTCCGGCCCAGGACGAAGCGCAAAGCGCGGAGTCCTGGGAGAGCGGTGAATCTTAATAGAGTAAGCCCACCTGAATCCCCAGATTATTCACGAATTGAGAAGATCAGCGGCGAACCACACTGTTAGATAACACATATTGTGGGCAACCACAGAGCCGCGACCGGAAGGGAGCGGCGCGGCAATGTAACACTCTGCGACTACACCAGCGCAGGCTTGCAGTAACTACAATGCAGGAGGTTCCGATTTTGCGAACCTGGTCGCGACGACTCACTCTGGTGCGCCGCTCCCTTCCGGTCGCGGCTCTGTGGGTGCCGCCACCAAGCCCGCAGCCGCCGATCATGCGCCCTGAAGCTTTTCGAAAAAACTTCACTTTTAACCTTCTGCGGCATCTTCTAAGGTTGATGCTGCGTAGCTACAAAAGTGCTTCTGCAGCCGTAATTTGAGAGGCAGAAATTTGCCCGCTCAGGAGGTCCCATGCCTAATATTCTTCGATCGGTCCGATATGCTGTTTTCCTCGCTTTGTTCTTTGCACTGGCCAGCCAGGCTCAGAACGTCAGCACTCAGATTGATATTGTGCCCTCCAGCCCGACCACGGCCGACGATATTTCGATCAAACTCTCTGGGACCTGGGGCAGTGGTTGCGTGCCACAGGACCCGAAGGTGACGGTTTCGGGGCAGACGATCCGGATTGATACGTCCAATCCCGGTTCGATTTGCACCGCTGTTCTGGCGGCATGGAGTCTTACGGTGCCGATTGGGCGTCTGGCTGCCGGTTCTTATACGGTCGTTGCTACTTATTCAAGTCCTGTTCAAAAGGCTTTCGAAATTGCCAGAAAGACTATTGACGTTACTGCTTCGAATCAGCCGCCGGCGCAGGAGTTGATTCTGCCGATAGTTGTCAACGGGCGCGTCGGCAGTGCGGTCCATTACCAGACTGCTTTTACTGTGCTCAATAACTCTGCAATTGTCGCACTGGTCAATGCCCAGATTTACGATAGCAGTGGTTCGCCGGCCGGAGTTTTTTGCTCACCCATAGCACCGCCGCCTTCACGGTTCACGGCAAGCTTGAGCCCAGCCGGTTCGTTCCATAACAGCACGTCGGCCGACCAGCCGCTGACAAACGGCTGGGCACGTCTGACCTGGGACGGAACTGCGGCCGTTCAGGCTGAAGCGGAAATAAATTTTATCAACACTGCGCCGATGCCCTGTCTGCTGATTTGCAACCGGCCTTCAAACGAAATCATCGCCAGCGCATCGGTGCCGGCGGTGAAAGCAGCGAGAGATTTTCGTCTGCCTGCGACACTAACCCCAAATCGGCAGACGGCGATTGCGCTGGTAAACCCACAGAGTGGAGGACCTGCGACCGTGACGCTCCAACTATTGGGTTCGGACGGCCAAGTCGTTGTTGGAGGCGCGGTGTCCACACAGGTCCCTCCCCAAGGCAGAGTCGCACAGTTTTTGAGGCGTTTTTTTGAGTGTGATATTTGTATGGCGGCTCCGACTTTTGCTCCAGGTCCGATGTTCCACGGTAGCCTCAAAATCACCAGCGACATCCCCATCGCCGTCGGCGCCCTGAATGTCATTTTTCCAGAAGGGAAATTGGTCAGCGTTCCGGTGAGCTCGCCGTAGTCGATGCGTTAGTGTTATTGTGTATCTCTGCGAAAACTCTGTGACCTCTGCGTCTGCGCGGTGAGTGATCTGACCGGTTCTTCACCACAGAGCCGCAAAGTCCGCAGAGGTAACGCAGAGAGCCCGGAACCCCAGCCTCCAGCCCCTAGCCCGGTTTTTAAGGAACCTTTTTCCGGCAAAGCCAGTTTACATACACGAGCGGGTAATAACAGAGGCCTGAGGCGAGTGAATTCACCGGCAGACCACTTACTAATGATGGAAGTTCGCAATGGCGATGTGGCGAAGCTGGGCGTGTTGTTTGAACGCTACCAGCGAATGCTCTACAACTTCTACCTGCGCATGAGCGGAGACCGCTCGCTCAGCGAGGATTTAGTTCAGGACGTTTTCTTTCGCATGTTGAAGTACCGGCATACCTATCGCGAAAACAGCGACTTTGTCACCTGGATGTTTCAAATTGCCCGCAATGCGCGCTTCGATCACTTCAGGAAGGTAAAGCGCGAAGTCGCTCTGGACGATGAGATAAACGAATCCATCAGCCCGGACGTCCCGCCCGATGACGTAATGGGACAAAAGCAGGAGGCGGCGCTGTTGCAGAAGTCTCTGGTTCAACTGACCCACGACAAGCGTGAAGCGCTGGTGCTGAGCCGCTTTCAGAACTTCAAATACGAACAAATCGCCGAACTCGTGGGATGTGATGTGAGTACGGTAAAGACTCGTGTCTTTCGAGCGATGCAAGACCTCAGGGAAAACTTTTTCAGACTTTCGGGGAAGAATCATGAACTGTCAAACGGTAAGAGAACAACTCCCAGATTATTTAACCGGCAATCTTGAGAGAACGCCCAGAGCCGGAATCGAGGCGCACTTGAACGCGTGTGTCCTGTGTGCCGAGGAGGCGTCAAGTCTTTCGGCAATCTGGAATAGGTTGGGAACTTTACCCCAGGAGCAGCCGAGTCCGGACCTGCGTGTTCGCTTTAACGCGATGGTCGACGCTTACAGGGAAGGATTGGCCCACAGGGACATCTTTCCCTGGCGCCGGACTTTGTCACACTGGGCGGCCCAATTGTGGCCCCAGACGCCGGCTCTACAATTCGGTACCGCTGTGTTGTTTTTGATCCTCGGCCTTACGGCTGGACGTTTGCTCTCACCATCGGCTTCCAACAATGTGGAACTGGCCGGACTGCGCAGTGAGGTCCGCAGCATGCGACGGCTAGTCGCCGTGTCGCTGCTGCAGCAGCAATCGGCCAGCGATCGACTCAAGGGGGTGAACTGGAGTTCCCGGGTAGAGCGGCCGGACAATGAAGTGCTGCTGGCCCTGCTGCACACGTTGAAGTACGACTCGAACGTGAATGTGCGTTTGGCAGCAGTCGATGCGCTGCATCAGTTTAGCAGCGAGCCGGTGGTTCGCCTGGGATTGATTGAAGCTTTGCGGATGCAGGACTCGCCCTTGGTGCAAATCGCTTTGATAGATCTGCTGGTGGAGATACGAGACAAGCAGGCGATTGATATCCTCCGGCGCCTCAAACAGGATCGCGAGCAGAATGAGGCAGTCAAGGAGAGAGCTGAATGGGGATTAAGGCAGTTGAGTTAATGCAAACATCCCAGCCGCGACCGTGAGAGGGTATAAAAAACTGATGTCAAACCCGGCAAAAGTCGATAACGGCCATGTCCACGAGCACGTCAACGTCGACGACTACGTTGTAAAAATGCATGTACGCTGTGAGCCTCAATATTTGGGTCGCTGTAGCTCGTGTTCGTAGACGTGATCGTGCACGTGCTCGTGGACGTGATCGGTTTTTTTGGTTGTGGCTTTGCCGCACTGTGTCTTTGGCGAAACGAATCTGTGTAATGGCTCCAATGAGGGCTTTATGAATAAGGTTTTTGGAATGATCGCAATTCTTCTTGCCTTGGTCAATTCTGCACTCTGCGCTTCCGATTTTACCGTCGAGGAAAAACAGACGATCCAAAAAGTCTTCGACCTGTCGGCACCCAGACGTATCGAAGTAGACAACCTGCATGGTTCCATCCATGTCGAGGGCTACGACGGGCACGAGGTGCAACTGGTCGCGCACCAGACCATTGCCGCTGAATCGAAGGAAAAGCTGCAAGAAGCCCGGCAGGAAGTTCGGCTGGACATCTCCCAAAAAGACAACAGGCTGTTCCTCTATGTAGATGGCCCATTCCGTTGTCACTGCTCCAACGGCTCGATGAATTTTCGGGGCTGGCGACACTACGGGTACAAAGTCAGCTTCGATTTTGAGCTAAAAGTTCCGCGAGATACCGGCGTCTCTCTCAGGACCGTCGATGACGGACAAATTAAGGTCGAAAACATCTCCGGCGACTACGACGTTGAAAACATCAACGGTGGAATAGAAATGGTGGAGGTCGCCGGTTCGGGGCGCGTCTACGCGCTCAACGGCCGGGTGAAAGTTGTATTCAGCAGAAACCCGCGGTCAGCATCCAGTTTCGGATCCCTCAACGGCAGAGTT
>DASYPF010000033.1:0-29436 GCA_036006905.1 Acidobacteriota bacterium | reverse complement strand
TCGAGGTTTTCCGTCTTGGCGATATGCTCCAGAATCAGGGCGGCGCGCACTTCACGTTCGCTTGACTCGCGCAGTTTATCGCGAACCTTCTGCCAGTTCACTCCGCTTCGAGCTACGTCCACTCCCTGACGAGCCAGATCATGGGCAAAATGTTGCAGCTTATGTTGGACGCGGCCTTCCACCAGTACTTCTGGAACCTCAAAGCGATGTTGCTCCAGCAATTGGCTGATGGCCTGCTCCCTCAGGGAATTCTCCACCTCGAGTTTGCGGCGGGTCGCCAGATCCTCGCCAATCTGCTTTCGCACCTGGTCCATGGTCTCATATTCCTGGCCCAATTCCTTGGCGAATTCGTCACCCGGCGCGGGAAGCTTCTTTTCCTTAATGGCTCTGACCGTCACCCGGTATCTCATGGATTTACCGGCGAATTCTTTTCGGGCGAAATCTGCCGGATAAGTAACCACGAATTCGCGAGTCTCGTCTCGCGCAGCTCCGCTCAGGCTGTCTGTGAATTCCGGGAGGGTTTGTTCATCGTTGAGTATTAGCAAGACACTGCTTTCTTTCAACGGTTCCTCCGCGGTGGGCTCCCCGGAATCCTTATTTATATATGTGCCCTCAATGTCGACTGTGAGCTGGTCTCCTGAGCGAGCCGTCCGATCGGTCACCGGAACGAACTTTGCAGCATTCTCCATCAATTGATTTATAACCTTATCGACGTCTTCATCTGTCACCGGCAAGACCTTTTTCTCCAGTTTCAATCCGACGTAGTTGTCCGCCTGAAAATCAGGGGCCACTTCGAATACGGCCTCGTACTGAAGAGGCTGTCCCACTTCGAAATCCAGTTTTTCAATGCGAGGCAGAGCCAGCGGCTTCAGCTCTCTGGATTTGACTGCTTCGTCATAAGAGCGTGGGAGCAGATCCTGGATCAGTTCATCCTTGATCTCGCTCTTGAAACGGTTTCGGATAAGACCCATGGGTGCTTTTCCGGGGCGAAATCCGGGAATACGAGCCAGCGACGCAATCTTTTTGGAGATTTCTTCGTACGCTCTCTGTGTTTCCGCTTGAGGAATCTGTATCTTCAGCTTCTTTCGTACTGGAGAGAGATCTTCCACTTCGACATGGATGTCCATCGCGTTCAATTCTATATGCTGGAACGGCGAATGAAAAGATCTCCCCATCTCCGAAACCTTGTTATGACAAGATTTGCTTGTCATCTAAAGCCGTTCACGATCACGAGCACGTCAACGGCCACGACAACGCTGACAAAAAAACTTCCAAGCCGCCAATTATGCCACTGCGGGACGAAATGGTCCGCTATCAAAGGTCACTATCTACGCCCGACGTAGACGTGAGCGTTGACGTGCACGTGCTCGTCACTGCTGTCCAAATTAGCTGAGGAAAAGGGTCAATTTGGACGGACGAAGCTATTGAACTGACCAGCAGGCGAGGTGGCGGTTTTTCTCGTGGGCGTGAACGTGGACGTGGTCGTGGTCGTGCACGTGCACGTGAACGGCTTTTGGCTTGCGCCCAAATAGTACCCAGGCTGACAAAAACCAATCACGAGCACGTGCACGTCAACGACCACGTCCATGTCTGTCCAAGTTACGAACTCTAAAAATGCTAATTTGGACAGGCGTGACGTGCTCGTGGACGTGGCCGGTCCTTTCTTCTTGGTTGCGGCCTTTTCGCGCAGGGTCTGCAGGTCAGAAAGTCAGGCTGACGTGGGCGCTCAAAAATGTTTTCAGCTCTCTGGCCGCTTTTGCCCGATGGCTGATGCGATTTTTGACAGGCGCTGGGAGTTCTGCCATCGTCTTTCCTTCCTGCAAGACGAAAAAAATTGGATCGTAACCGAAGCCATTCTTTCCTCGAGGCTGAGCTGAAATGAATCCTTCGCACGTTGCCTGCGTAAAAAAACGCTGGGCGCCGGAAGCGAACAAAGTTAGAGCGCAAACAAAACGGGCCGCAGACAGCAGAGAGTATCCTAAAACGCTGGGAAGCTCCGAGGACGAACGAGCGCTCTTACGACACTGCAATTCCGCCAATAGCTTTCGAGTATTTTCTCGGTCCGTGGCATTCGGGCCAGCGTAGCGGGCAGACCAAACACCCGGTTCGCCATTCAGCAGATCTACTTCCAGGCCCGAATCGTCTGCCAGGACGGGCAAGCGAAGCAGCCGATGGTAGTGCTCGGCCTTGCTGCGGGCGTTGTCTCCAAAAATGGATCCGCCTTCGAGCGCCGGAGGCAGAGTTCCAAAGTCGGCCAGGGATCGATACTTCAGGCTTGCAACGTCGTCCAACATCTCTCGAAGCTCGCTGAGTTTCCCCGGATTGGCCGTCGCGATCACCAGGTCCATAGGATTGTGGATTTGGGATTGTTTCGATTTCGGATTGCGGATTACAGTCATCGGTCATCAGTCATCGGTCATCGGTCATCAGTCATCGATCATCTTTCATCGGTCATCAGCTCTCTTCCCTCTCAATTTTGATTGGCGATAGGTAAGGCACGAATGCAAGTGCGTCCTACTTCCGTGCACGCGATCCATTCTAGGCAGAGCAAGGTTGATCTGATGACCGATGACCGATGACCGATGACTGATGACCACAATCCGCAATCCGAAATTCGCAATCCGCAATTGACTCAATCCGCAATTCAGCCTATCCACGCGGCTCGACGTCGGAAGCATCTATTTCCAGTGCCACGGACTGCTGGATCAGGTGCACCGATAGGATAAACTTGAATTTGTTTTTCTTCTTGATCAGAATTCCTTCCAAGTCTTTCAGAGGTCCTCGTCGCACTTCGACCCGTTGGCCGACGTTTAAGTAAGGATAGGGATCGTATTTGATGGTGGTGGCCAGAAATGTCTGCACCGCTTCAATTTCCTTGTCCGGGATGGGCTCCGGACGGTTATCAAAGCCGATAATCCGAACTACCCCCGGTACCTTGACGATATCCAGGCGCCGCTCCTGAATTGGAACGTGCACAAAGACATATCCCGAGAACAGGGGGACTTGAATACGCTGTTTGCGGTCCTTCCATTGACTGAGGATCTCGCGCAACGGCAGGAAGGTCTCGATGGCTTTGCGCTGCAGTTCTTGCTGTACGATCTTTTCGTGGCGAGATCGAGTGTAAACTGCGTACCACCGTTGTGGGTCATCCATCACAGACATAACTTACAATCGGAAAGGATACTAGACAACCGCTTCCACTTCGCGAAGAAGTTTTTTTCACGCTTTTGACTATGGGGCCGGTTTTGGCCACGAATTACACAAATTTCACACGAAATTGATGTAATTCGTGACTAAAATAGCGGCTAAGAATTAAGATTAAGGATTCCTAGCAGAAAGCTTCCAATGAAAAAGAGTGGCCAGAAAAAACTGGACGATGCTCGCCGACAGCCCGTGGAAGTGCAATCCGACCCGGAACCGCGGCTGCGTCAAACGCTGGATGCCGCAGGAATCGGGTGGTGGGAATGGGACCTGGAGTCAGGCGCAATCACCTGGTCCTGCTCCTCAGCCAGAATGCGCGACCTTCCCTCGGCCATTACGACAGGCAAGTACGACGATCTCTTCGCGACCGTTCACCCGGACGACCGCGAGTTTGTGACCGGAAAAGTTATTTCTGCAACCAAGAAGCCTGCCAGTTTTGACATTGAGTTCCGCGTTCAGCTCGCGGGCGGAAAAGAGCGCTGGCTTGCCACAAAAGGCCAACTGCTGCCCGTCGAAGAGGGGAGGGCGCTCCGGATTGCCGGCCTGGACCTGGACATCACCGAACGCCGGCGCGCCGAAGAAGAACTAAAACAGGCACGGGCCTGGTTGGCCACGACATTTGAAGCTTCACGCGACGGGATCGTGGTCGAGCGAAATGAGATCATCGCTTATGCCAATGCATCATATGCGCGCCTTTATGGATATGAGGGTCCTGACGAACTCATCGGCAAACATGTTTCTCTGGTGCAGGGTCCTTACGACAACGAGAGAATGCTGGAATTCAGCCGCAGAAGGCTGCGGGGCGAGGCAACCCCCGAGGTGTATGAATACAAGGGACGATGCAAGGATGGTTCGCTTATTGATTTGGAGGCTTCCGTCTCGACATCCACGATTGCGGGCAAAACGTACATTACGGCCGTGGTGCGCGACATCGCCCAGAGGAAAAAGGCCGAAGCTGAACTCCGTGAGAGCGAGGCAAAGTTCCGAGCAGTCGCCGAGACAGCCACCTGCGCCATTTTCATTTACCAGGGACCTCGCTTTCAGTATGTAAATCCAGCCACGGAAGAGATCACCGGCTACTCGCGCGCAGAACTGGCCTCCATGAATTTTTGGGATGTGGTCCATCCCGATTTCAGGGATCTGGTTAGGGAACGCGGCCTGGCCCGCCAGCGAGGAGAAAAAGTCCCTTCAAGATATGAAGTAAAAATCATCAACAAATCCGGCGAGGAGCGTTGGCTTTATCTCACCGCCGGACCTTTTTTCCTCAACGGGCAGCCGGCAGCCCTGGGTACAGCGCTGGACATTCCCGACCGGAAGCTGGCCGAGGAAGGCATGCTGGAGAATCAAGCCCGGCTCAGTTTGCTCAGCAGTATATCTACCGGCATGATCTCCGGCATGTCCGTGCCCCAAGCGATCGCGCACACGCTCAACCGCGTCCACCAGTACTTCGAAGACATTTGTATCCTTTACGCCACGATCAGCAGCGGCGGTCAGTGGACACCGATCCATATTAAGGAAAGTTCAGTGATCCTCGGCTTGGCAACGTCCACTGTGGATCTTGACCTCAAGCCGGAACACTCGGCAGCGCTGCGAATGCGCTATCCGGTCATCCTTAATGATGTCACGCGCGACGCCAAAGCCAGTTTGCTGTCGGGAATTGAATCCATCGCCGGCCTGCAAGCTGTCCTGGCGGTTCCCCTGCCGCAGCCGGATAATCTGACAGGCCTGCTTTGCTTCTGTTCTCCCAAACCGCGTGAGTGGAGCGGCAATGAGATTTCCACTCTCAGCGAAGTTGCCGATTACCTTTCCATCGCAATTAGCGACGCTTACGCTCAGCAGGAACGGAAGCGCGCCCAGGAAGCTCTGAAGAAGAGTGAAGCCAGTTTGGCTGAGGCGCAGCGTATTGTGCACCTGGGGAGTTGGGAATGGGATCTTGAAACCGGCCAGTTGTTCTGGTCAAACGAGACTTACCGCATCTTTGGATTCAGCCCCAGGGAAGTTTGCGTGAGCAACCAACTGTTCTTCCAATGTGTTCATTCTGATGATCGCCAGCGAGTCAGCAACACTGCGCAGCAGTCTATCGCCGATAGGAAACCTTACAGCATTGAGCATCGGGTGGTTTTGCCCAGCGGCGAACAGCGGATAGTGTACGAACACGCTGAGATAGTCACTGACGACACCGGCAGGCCGCTCCGCATGGTGGGAACAGTACAGGACATTACCGAACGCAAGCAGGCCGAGGAAGCGCTCGCACGTCTTCTCAAGCAGAACGAGTTGATCCTGAATACCGCCGGCGAGGGGATTTATGGCCTGGACCTTGAAGGGCGAACCACATTTGTGAATCCGGCTGCCGCGAGAATGCTTGGATGGGAACCCGACGAGCTCCTGCGAAAGTCGATGCACGAAACCCTCCACCATTCGCGTCCTGACGGTAGTCCGTACCCACGAGCGGAATGCCCCATCCACCAGGCTTTTGTCGATGCCAGGGTGCATCACGCCGAAACTGAATATTTCTGGACAAAAGACGGCACCAGTTTTCCCGTGGAATACATCGCCACGCCGATCCGCGATGAGCAGGGAAAGCTCTCTGGCGCCGTGGTTACGTTTAATGACATCACCGAACGCAAGCAGGCCGAGGAAGCGCTGCGCGACTCAGAAGAGCGCTACCGCTTGTTGTTTGAGGGAAATCCTCAGCCGATGTGGGTCTACGATCTGGAAACACTCTCCTTTCTGGCTGTCAATGAAGCGGCGGTCCAGCATTATGGATACTCACGAGAGGAATTCCTGGCCCTGACCATCGAGGAGATCCGCCCCACTGAGGATATACCCGCGCTCCACAATGTTTTGGAGACGCTTTCTAAGCGTAACGGTTCGGGCACTCGGAAATATCGGTGGAAACACCAAAAGAAAGACGGGACTGTTATTGATGTGGAAATTACCTCTCACGAGCTGGCGTTTGCAGGAAGGCCAGCCCGCCTGGTGTTGGCAAGCGACGTCACCGACCGCCTGCGTCAAGAGGCACAGCGTAGACGCGCTGAAGAAGCCCTTCGGAAATCGCAGCAGAATTACAAAGCGCTGGTGAACTCGCTCGAGGGCATCGTTTGGGAATCCGATGCGGCTTTTCAATTCACGTTTGTCAGCAAACAAGCAGAGCGACTTCTGGGTTACCCCATCGAGCGTTGGCTTACTGACCCTTTGTTCTGGAAAGACCATATCCATACTGAGGATCGCGACTGGGCTGTGGAATATTCCCGAAAAGCCACATCAGAAAAACGCGATCACGCGCTCGAATATCGAATGATGGCGGCCGACGGGCGCCCGGTGTGGTTCCGCGATATGGTCACAGTGGTCGTAGACGACGGCCGGGCGGCCAAGCGCCGGGGCGTGATGGTGGACATCACAACGAGGAAACAGGCCGAGGAAGAGCTCAACATGCTGGCTCAGGCCATCCGCAGCACCAGTGACTGCGTCAGCATTACCGACATGGAAGATAACATCTTGTTTGTCAACAACGCGTTCCTGAAGACCTACGGCTATGAGGAAGCGGAGTTGATCGGCAAGAACATCGACGTTGTCCGCTCGACGAACAATCCTTCCGAAGTGGTTGAAGAAATTCTTCCGGCGACACTGCGCGGTGGCTGGCAGGGAGAATTGCTGAATCGGAGAAAGAGCGGGGGTGAATTTCCAATTTTTCTTTCAACGTCCATCGTTCGCGGGGAACATGGTGAGCCGCTGGCGCTCATTGGGGTCGCCCGAGACATCGGCGAACGCAAACTGCTCGAAGAACAATTGCGCCAGGCGCAAAAAATGGAAGCCGTCGGCAGACTGGCCGGCGGTATTGCGCATGATTTCAACAATCTGCTGACGGCAATTCTGGGATACAGCGACCTGGTGCTTAGCCAAATTACTGAGGCAGACCCCTTGCAGCGGGATGTGGAAGAAATTCGGAGGGCAGGGCTGCGGGCTTCATCCCTGACGCGCCAGCTTCTGGCGTATAGCCGCAGGCAGATGCTGCAGCCTGAAGTTCTGGAACTGAATTCCGTCGTTGCAAACATGGACAAGATGCTGCGACGGGTGATTGGCGAAAACATCAAATTCGTGACCTTGCTTCAATCCGCGCTCGGTCCGGTAAAGGCTGACCCCGGCCAGATCGAGCAAGTGATTTTGAATCTGGTGATCAACGCCCGCGATGCGATGCCCTCGGGAGGCAAACTCATCATTGAGACGAAGAATGTTGAATTGGATAGAACTTATCCGATGCAGCGTTCGTTCCTGCCACCGGGCCACTACGTGATGCTTGTGGTGACCGACACGGGAGTTGGCATGGGTCCGGAAACAAAGTCTCAGATTTTCGAACCGTTTTTCACCACCAAGGAAATCGGAAAGGGGACCGGGCTGGGGCTTTCCACCGTCTATGGCATTGTGAAACAGAGCGGCGGCGACATTTCAGTTTACAGCGAACCCGGTAAGGGAACCGCTTTCAAAATCTACCTGCCACGCGTGGAACGGGCCGCGCAGAAACAGCGCGGGATTGCCGCCGTCCCAAAGCCGGGCGGCGGCTCAGAAACCATCCTGCTTGTCGAGGATGAAGATGCCGTCCGGCATCTTGCTCGCGACGTACTGCAGCAACGAGGTTACTCGGTGCTGGAGGCAGCAGAGGGTGAAGAGGCGTTGCGCATCAGCGAAACCCACCAGGGAGCAATCCAACTCATCCTCACTGACGTGGTCATGCCCGGAATGAATGGCCGCGAGCTGGCATCCCGTGTTGCTTCTCGCCACGCTGGAATCAAGATCCTCTACATGTCTGGCTATACCGATGAATCCATCGTTCACCACGGCATCCTAGCCCCCGGAGCTGATTTTTTGTCCAAGCCCTTCACTCCCGATATCCTGTCTCGTAAAGTGCGACAGTTGTTGGACAAGTAAGCTGGCTGGCAGAACTGTACTTCGAATAAAACTCTAGATCCTAAAATCAAAACTCTTCGCGCTCTTCGCGCCTTCGCGGCTCAGCGTTGCCCGCAGGGTAGGACTGAACCACGGGGAACACTGGGGACACGGGGACCCGAAGAGACTGCTCAAGTTGTCACCATATGATCTTGCTGATAAAAGGACCTTTTCTCCCCGTGTTCCCAGTGTTCCACGTGGTTTAATTTTTTTAGAAAGCAATCCAGGCTCTGCCGTGGGCGGCGTTTGGCCCTGAAAAACGCACTGTAGTATGCCTCACAAGGCTGGAAGCGTCGGCTACGATAACATTCCGCTGTCGGCACCAGCCCATGTCGAACTGCAAAATGAAATCATCGAGGCACACAACCACTAAGCGTAAGCTTTTCTTATTGTTATGCTTGAATATCCTCATATTCAAGCTTCCGGGTGGCGCCTTGGCCGCAGCCCGCCCCACCAGCGGTTGTATCAGTTTTGCCACGCAGCCGATTGCCGCCTCTCAGTGCCGTTGTTTCCTGGCGCCGGAATCTACTGTTCAACTTCTGAACACCCAAAAATCCGGCAAGGTGACGGCCGGAGTCACTGCCGACGATTTTGACTCGGAGCTTTACGATCCCGCGTTTTTGGACGGCGCGCTGATCGAAAACAGCCAACCCCGACTTTTGTTCCAGCCTCCTGCAGGCGAGTATATGGTTGAAGTCACGGTGACCGGACTGGTCAATTCCGACAAACAGTTCTGGCTGGTGCTCGACAAAGAGAGAATTGGGCCGTGGAGAGCGGTCAACGGTAAGACGGTGACCTTGCTCGCCTGGATGTCGGTCGGTCGCAGGCCTGTAATTTTCGCGGTGGAAACGGACGCGCCCCGATACGTGCTGTCGGCGGTTCGTTGGACGGATCGTGACCACTTTGGACACAAGGACGTCCCTCGCTTGCTAGCCCGCGCACGCCGGCAGTTCCGGCAACCCGTCTACGGTCGTGGTCTCGAAGGAGCCGTCGCACGGGTTTCTCAATTGATCGAGCTTCTGGAAAGAGTTCGCCTGGCGAATGACGCGGCAGCTCGCAGAGAAGCAATGGTAGGGCTGGCTAGGGCGCGCTACTGGTTAAGCGCTGAGAACATTGATACCGATCTGGAAGAGACTTCACAAGCCCTGCGAAGAGCCGCAGCTGTGGCTCCCCAAAACGCTCTTTTGCGCCAGACAATTTCTGCCTGGTGCCGGGGCATTCCAAACCTGGCGACACGGCGATCAGTGCAGGAAGATTTTTGTGCGCGAATAAAACCGGAGCCGTGGCCGGTTGCCGTCCCGCGCCCGGCGCCCGGCGCTCCCGATTGGGCGACTACGCAGCGCTTGTTGATGGCGCGTCTCCACGCGATCACCAGTTGGTGGGTACACAACCGTCAACAACCGAATGGAGAGATGGGCGGAGGGCTCGCTTCGGACATAGAGCTGTCACGGCTATGGATTCCTTTGGCGTTAGGTTTTGGGGACAGCGATGCCGCCCTGGGTTTGAATCGGCTGATCGAAGCTAATTGGAAGCGCGAAGCAGCGGGTAATGATCAACCCCACGCCGCCGCCATGCTCATCTCAGGCGAGGCCGGTATCGACATACAACCTTTAGCTCTGGTTCTCAATCCGGATAACGAACAGATTCGCCGGCGCCTGATTCACAGCTCCGAATGCATCAAGAACTGGATTCAGCCTTCTCCCAGCGGCCACTGGCATTTTCTTGGAGGGTCATTCACCTGCGATAAGTTTGTTCCCGACATCACGCTGGGTTTCGATCTGCTCCAAAATGTTCGTGCCGCTGCTCCGGCATTGTGGCGGGCTTATCTGACCCGCGATCCTGAGCTCATCCGTATCCTGTCTCGCTGGGGAGAAGCTTGGATTGCCAGCATGCGGCAAACCGGAGGCGGCAAGCCGCCCGGAGTTTTTCCCCCTGCCGTTCGGTTCTCCGATGGCGGTTATCTGGTTCACTCACCCCGGTGGTGGGAGCCGTTTCCCGATTCGCGCCTTTACAACTGGTCGGGGGCATCTCAGGAGGCTGCCGCATCTTTGTTGCTCGCGTTGCATGAGCTGACCGGAGAAAAGCGCTGGCTGGATGCGGCGGGAGAATCGTTTGCGCTGGTGGCCGGAAATCCGACGCAGCGCTTTGAGTCACTGGAAATTCTCGCCAACCCACAAGCGTTTCTTGAGTGGAGACAGCGAAGCGGTGATCCGCGTTACGACAATTATTTCCACTACTCGGTTCCCTTGCCTGGCGACCAAAGCTGGCTTCAGCAGATGCGTACTGAGGCAACCCAGCTTGCCCGAAACATTGAATCGCGTCACGCCGTCAATTTCGCCATGTATACGTCGGAAGCACTGTTTACAAATCGCGTCTTCTACCCGCTGCCTTCTTCTTACCTGCTGCGCCTCTTTGGCGGCGAGTCACCTCGCGGGGATCATTACCCGACTTTTGCTGTCAGCTTCCCGCCGCCCGGCAGAGATTTGGCCAGGGCTGTTCTGCTCGCTACAATTCAGCGACTGGAAATTCTCCTTTACAATTTCGAAAGAGGGGAAATCGCCGCCGAAATTCGATTGTGGAAATTGAGTCCAGGGAAATACCAATGGCAGGTGATAGCGCCAAGTGGAAACTCTTCACCACTTCGTTCCGGCGTTCTTGAGGTGACGCACCGCGGCCAGCTTTTTTCTTTTCCGTTGCCGCCGAAAACCGAAGTAGTTTTGCGAATCGAGCCGGACGCTCCTGCTCCCAACCATCCAGATTTAACTCGAAAGTCCAAAGTCGAAGGCCAAAAGTCGCAATCCGCTAGGATTCGATCCTTGACCCCCTAGCCGCCGATTCAGATCCACAGTCTCTGCGCCCCGTGAGAAGTCGAAAGCAAACTCCACCACCAAGACACCAAGGCACAAAAACTCTAATTCCGACCAGCAACTTTAAACTTGCGACCGTCAACTTGCGACCTTCGACTTTCGACCTTCGACTTTCGACCTTCGACTTTGGACCTTCGACTTTCGACTTTCGACCCGCGACTTGCGCGGTTCGACCAGCGCGCCGTACAACTCCGGCCTTCGATCGCGAACTGTATCCATCTCAAACTTTCCCTTTTCGATGATCACTCGTTTCTGGCGTGCTTGCTCGGGATCGATCTCGCAGCGCAGGACCGACTCAGAAGCCCCGTCGGCATCCGCCAGGCGATTTCCCGAAGGGTCTAGAATACAGCTTCGCCCAATGAATTCCGTCCCCCGCTCTATTCCCACACGATTGGCGCCAATCAGGAAGACGCGGTTCTCCACAGCGCGCGTTCGCAGAATGAACTCAGGCGCATTCTCAGCGCCTCGTGGCCAGTTGGTGGGAAGCGCAATGATGTCGGCTCCCTGCAGCGTCAGGCATCGAGAAACCTCCGGGAACCGTTGATCGTAGCAGATCATTACTCCCACTCTCCCTACGGGCGTTTCGAAGACACTGAGGGGTGTGTTACCCCGTGTAGCAAAGCGATCGACCCCCAGGTATGGCAAGTGCGCCTTTCGATAGCGGCCAATGCAGCCGTTTGGACCACAGAGGACGGCGGCGTTATAAACCCGGCGCCCGGAGCGTTCCAGAAGTCCCACAACGGCAGAGATGTTCAGTCGCGCGCATTGCTCTTCCAGCGCATCGGTGGTGGGACCGGGGATGTCTTCCGCAACGGAAATTGCTTCTTCCAGTGAATCGAAGACATAGCCGGAAATTGCCGCTTCCGGAAACACAGCCAGCTTTGCGCCCGACTCCGCGGCTTGCTTAAGCAATTCCAAAATCCGTTTCAGGTTCCGTCGGTTTTTTCCGATCTTCGGGTCAAACTGAACAGCGGCGACTTTAACCATGGCTTCGATTGCGGATTGCGCATTTCGGATTTCCACTGTGTCCTTTGTGTTCTTGGTGGTGAAAAGCTTTTTTAACCACCAAGGACACAAAGGGCACTAAGGACTGCGCTGCAGATGACGGGCAGCGGAGATCCCTAAATCCGCCATCCGAAATCCGCAATCCGAAATTCAAATGAGCATCGTCAAGTATAGTTGAATCGCGTTGCCATTACCTATAATCATCCAGCACGACAATCGTGATGTCTTCTGATCTAAGTTTTCGCAGCTAATTTCTGGGGCAAATCACTCGCGCTTTCACACCGCAGCCACCGGTTCGCTTTCCGGCATCTTCTGAGTATAATAAAGGCGCCGGGCTTCCCCTTGCTAACGATGAAAAAGCGACTGTTCTTCCTGACGCTGCTCCTTTGCCAGTCGTTGTTGCACGCGCAGGTCAACTGGTTTCCCTTCACACTGCCCTGGGATGACGATTCGAAAACCGTCATAGATGCCTCCGACTTGCTGGTTGATTTCTTCGGGCAAGATCCAGCCATCGTGATTGAATCCAGAGGCTTTGTGCGCGCCGGCGCCGACGGCCACTTCTATTTCGAAAAAACCGGAAAGCGGGCGCGGTTCTGGGGAGTCAATTTCACGTTCAACGCGAATTTCCCGCCTTGCCCGGATGAGCCTCTGCGGCCCGGAGAATATCCCGATCAGCATGTATCCGATAAGGTAGCCCGACGCCTCGCCAGGTTGGGGGTCAACGTTGTTCGCTTCCATCACATGGATTTCTATGCGGCTCCCAACGGAATTTTCGACCCTGCATTTTTCTTCACAGACACACAACACTTGGACGCAGCCCAGTTAAGGCGGCTGGATTATCTCATTTTCCAACTTCACAAAAACGGCATCTACGTGAATTTAAATTTAAAGGTGTCCCGTCACTTCAAACCGGGAGACGGCCTGGTTGACACGGGTCAATTCACCGGGAACCTGAGCTTCTTTCAGGGCGTGTCTCACTACAACTCACGGATGATTGAGTTACAGAAAGACTATGCCCGTCAACTCCTCACTCACCGAAACCCTTACACCGGGAAAACGTATGCCGATGATCCGGGAGTACTGAACGTGGAGATTGCCAACGAAGATTCGCTGTTCGGAAACATGCTCAACGATGGCGGTCTGAATTATTTCCCCGGCGTGGCGGGATCGCTTCCCCAACGGTATAGCCAGGAACTGGACGCGCTCTGGAATCAGTGGCTGGTGGCACGTTACGGCTCGCAGGACAAGCTGGCTGCGGCGTGGAAGAGCGGCAACGAGAATGCCGACACGTCCGAGAAGATGAGAAACGGCTCATTCGAAAACGGCGTAACCGACTGGACGGTGCAACAGATCGGCGACGCGCGAGTTCAGTCGCGAGTGGAAAGCGGCGCCGGTCCCGATGGCAGCAACGCTTTGCGGGTAGATGTGACGTCGGACGGAACCAACTGGCACGTTCAAGCTTTCCAGATGGGTCACGCGCTCGAGAAAGGGAGAATCTACGAATGCAGCCTCTACGCTAAGGCGTCTGTGCCAGGCGATCTTACCGTGGATATCATGAAGGGCGCTCCTCCCTGGCAGAATTACGGCCTGAGCAAGACGTTTCAGGTGAGTACCGCGTGGCAACGCTACAGCAGTAGATTCCAGGCCAATGAAACCGACGGCAGCACCGTTCGCCCTACCTTCGAGCTAGGAGCCAGGAACAACACTATCTGGATCGATCAGGTAGAGTTCCGCCAGAGCTTTCCCAAAGAGTTGGACCCTGGCGAAAATCTGGAAAGCCGATCGGTCCAGCGTCCGGTGGGGTCCCAGCTCTCTGGCTACATTCAGGCGCGCGTGCTCGATTTGTTTCGCTTCTACTCGGACCTCGACGAGAACTACTTCACCGGAATGCGCAGCTTCATTCATGAAGATCTCGGGGTGAAATCGCTGGTCACTGGAACCGCCCCGTGGTGGGCGTATCTAGGTGACACGGCGATTCAGTCAAAAATGGATTTCGTCGACGGGCACTATTACTGGGACCATCCTTCCTGGCCGGGTGTACCGGCCTGGTCGCCGACTGGTTGGAGGATTCGCAACCAACCTCTGATCAACGCGCTCGAGGATTTAAGCACGCTGGCTTTGCAGGCGGTGCAGGGAAAGCCATTCACGGTGAGCGAGTACAACTATGTGTTTCCCAATCGTTACGCCCTGGAAGGCCCGCTTCTGATTGCGCTGGTAGCTAACCTTCAAGATTGGGACGCCGTTTATATGTTTGACTACGCGGGGAGCACGGCGGCGTTTGATGATACCTTTACCACTTCTTTTTTCTCGATGGCGGGCAATCCGATCAAGTCGGCCCAGCTTCCCATCGCCTCTCGAATTTTTCTGCGACAGCAAAGCTCAGCCGCCTCCCGGGATTTTGGCGTGGAGCTGACGCGCGACGAAGTGGCCATCGGCTACGCACAGGGCCTGATCAACGGATCGAGATTTCTGTCTAGCAAGGGCTTGGATCGCCGCGTGTTCCTGGAATCAAAGTTCCGCGTTCGCAGTTTTGATCGCGACACGCCGGCCGCAGCCGACTATCAGGTGTCGGGAAGCAATGTGTATTCCACCAACGGCGAGCTGCTGTGGAATCGAGATGACAACCAGCGCTCTTACCTGCGTGTAACGGCAAGCGGAGTTCAGGGGTGCATCGGATTCCTCAAAGGCCGCTCCATCGATCTGGGCGACTGGACTTTTGAAGCAGGCACTGACAACCCGGAAGATCTGGCTGTTCTGTTGCAGTCTCGCGACGGCATAAATCTTCCCGGCTCTCGGCGGCGCATCCTGTCTGTCTGGACCGAGCATCAAAACAGCGACATGATCTGGAATGATTCTCAGACTTCCGTGGAAAATCGCTGGGGCCACAGTCCGACGATTGTAAGGCCTGCGAAGATTACGCTCACGCTGCGCCTTGCTCCAGGGGCTGTTGTGCGGGTTTATCCGCTTGATGAAAAGGGCAGCCGCAAGACGGTGCTCCAGGCCGAAGGCAGCGACAGCAGTGGCCGCTTCGCCATCGACACCGGTCGCGATCAAACTGTGTGGTACGAGATCGAGATCGTGATCAATCGGGATCGACGGATTTTGTAATGGTGCCTTAGAGGTTTTTTAATTATTAAATTGGAGTTGTACGCCGCTCAGAATTGTTCCTAGAGAAAAACTGAACCACGGGGAACACGGGGAACACGGGGAACACTGGGGACACGGGGAGCAGAAGCGACCGCTCCATTGCCCTATGATGTTGCTGATAGAAGAACCCTGTCCCCCCGTGTCCCCAGTGTTCCCCGTGGTTTAATTTTGTTGAGACGACGCGAAGCGCCACCCGAGGATTGATTCCAACCTAATTATTGAAAAACCTTAAGGCGCGACCCTCAACCGAATTCTTAACGTCCGCTGTCAAGAATACTTCGAGATTTCTAGAGAATGTCTTGAAAAACCAGGAAAAAGTCGTTATTCTTTGTGCATCGGCATTGCCATGGCGAGGCTAAATGAAACGGAAATTTGGAACGATTCTGGAAAGGGAGATTATTAGAAAGCTGAAAAAGAGAGCTGCCGACGAAGAGCGTCCGGTCAATCAAATCGTCGGGGAAGCATTAACTCAGTACCTCTCTCAGCTACCAACGAAAGAGGAAGCGGTGGAGGCTTGGGTGCGGCTCGACAGCAAGCCCGTCTGTGTATCCAAAAGGGAATTGCAGGACGTTCTCGCGCTGGATACCTGGGAGCAATGAAGGTCATCAAGGATGGAGACAGGGTCCTCATCGATTCCAACATTTTCATTTACTGGTTGGCCCAACAATCCTCAGAATGCGGAAAACTGCTGCGCCGCTGTGCCGAAGGGAAAGTCGAGGGTTACGTTTCCCTCCTATCCTTGACCGAGGTGGCGCACCGCCTGATGATCTTGGAAGCGCGAGAAAACGGCTGGATTAAGGGGTCCAATCCGGTTCGATCTCTCCAGTTGCGCCCCGACCGCGTACGGGCTCTGATCCACTGCGACGAGCGTCTTCAGGATATTCTACGGTTGCGCCTGCACGTGGAGGATTTCAAGCAACCCGACTTTATTGAAGCGCTACGTATTCGCCGGCGATACGGACTGCTGACAAATGACTCGATCCTGCTGGCCGTTGCGTTGAGGCTCGGGATTAAGGACATTGCCAGCGCCGACAAGGCTCTTCGAGCGGTCCCTGGTTACTTTATCCACAGACCTTCCGATATAGGCTGAGTACTCTGGCGGCGGTGACACGGATCGGCGCGTCGCTGCTGCCTCGAAACAGAATTTGAGTGCTTGCACTTTTAGGGGCGAAATTTCCATCTGTTTCGTGATTTAATGACACTGCCAAATCCCTAACAGCGCGACGCAGAATTGGGACACGGGCGAGGCGCGCCCGCGCTGCGGGGTTTGTTTCCCATCTAACAGTTAGGAGGAAATCATGATCAAACGCACCATCGTTGGCGTTGTGGTTTTACTGTTTTTCGCCGTGGCGATCGGCCTTGCGCAGGAAGCAGGTAAAGCCCCTAAACCCGGGCCGGAGCATAAAAAACTGGGCTACTTCATTGGCAAATGGAGCGGCGAGGGTGATATGAAACAGAGCCCATTTGGGCCGGGCGGCAAGTTTACCGGAACAGAGACATGTGAATGGTTTTCTGGCGGCTTTTTTGTCGTGTGCCGATCGGAGGGAAAAGGGCCGATGGGGGAAATGAAAGGATTGGGAATTCTCGGCTACAACCCTGAAGAAAAAAAATACACCTATCACGGAATTGAAAGCACTATGCCCGCAGCTGAATCCTCAACAGGCACGGTGCAGGGAAAGACCTGGAATTGGACCGGCGAGAGCAAGATGAACGGCAAAGTGACCAAGGGCCGTTACATCATGAAGGAGATTTCGCCAAACTCATACACTTTCAAATATGAGATTTCCACAGACGGAGGTACCTGGACAACCGTTATGGAGGGAAAGGACACGAAGGCTGGGAAGTAAGTTCGAACGACGAAGTTCGAAGTATGAATGAAAAATTCGAATGACGAAGTTCAAAGTGCAAACGCGGAATAAGCTGAATTCTGGAGCATGAAGGCACTGGAGCAAAACATTAGCCTGGCAACCCTTACTGGTGTGCCTCCGGAATTCAGCTTGTTTCCGTGTACTCTGTGTTTTCCGTGTCCTAAATTCGCTTCCAGCCAGGCATCCATCAAAGTGTAAAGGATGTCCTGGCACTGTGCACCTGTGGCCGCCCTTTTTTCTAAGGATTCACAGAGGCCGCTGACGCATAACGTAACCAGACAAAGTAGACAACTACTCCTAAAGCTAGCGTGCCCAAACCGAAAAGTATCACTCGCCAGTCGGCAGTTCCAAAAATGAAAATCCATCCCACCAGAGCAATTAAATTCGGTATCGGATAGAGCCAGATGCGATAGGGCCGCTCCATTTGTGGGGCGCGCCGTCTCAACAGCGTAACCGCGAAAATCTGTCCGATGAACTGAACCAGGATTCGTGTGGTAAGGAGCGCATCAATCACTGTGCCCAGCGGGAAGAAGCAGCAAATTATGGAAATAACGCCGAGAACTACCAGCGAAATATGAGGGAAGTTCTTGCGTGGATGCAGGCGGCTGAAAATTCTGAAAAAGTAACCGTCATTGGCGGCGGCATATGGAATGCGCGAGTAACCCAACAGCAACGCGAAGACCGAACCGAAAGTTGTCCACAGCACCATTGCGGTGAAGAAAACGGCGACTTTCGAACCATAGATCTTCTCCATGAAGATTGAGACCACAAAATCGGAATTGGGCCGAAGCTCGGCCGGGACAAATTCGCGCCAGGAGACGACGCCGATCAGCGAGAGATTTACCGCAAAGTAGATCAGCGCAACTCCCATTACGCTGATGATGATGGAACGCGGAATCACGACGCCCGGGTTTTTTACTTCCTCGCCGATATAGCAGACATCGTAGTATCCCAGGTAATCGTACATGCCGATGCGCGATGCCGCGCCAAGGCCCATCAGAAATCCGAATGAAAACTTAAAAGTACCGGGTGGAAAATCGAACGCAATCTTCGGGTCAAAGTGAAGCGCTCCGCTAAGAATCACCGCTCCGGTCGTCAGCAGGGTCCCAATCCAGAGGCTGACGGTGATCTTTCCGATCGTGGCGATGCGCCGGTACAGCACAATGATGTTTATGATTCCTACAAACGCGGCCACCAGCAGCGCCTGCGTTGCGGTGATTCCCTGCCAAACGTAACCAATGTACTTTGAAAATCCGATATAGCCCGATGCGATTTCCAACGGGCCGCTGAGAATAAACTGCCAGATGAATAAGAAAGCCATCAGCCGGCCGTAGCTTTCGCGCCCGAATCCTTCGCGCAAGTAGATGTAGCTGCCGCCGGATCCGGGCATGGACGCGCCCAGCTCACTCCAGATCATTCCATCCGGAATAGCGACGGCGGCGGCGACGAACCAGCCCAGCATTGATTGTGGCCCGCCCAGCGCCGACATTAGCAACGGGATAGTAATGAAGGGCCCGATGCCGATCATGTTGGACATGTTCAGCGCCGTCGCCTGTAACAGGCCAAAGCGACGCTGAAGGTGGGAGTGTTGTTCAGTCATTAGAATTAGCGCTACGAGCGTGAGGAATGTGGCCGCGGATGAACGCGGATCGACCTGGATGTTGTCGTCCTGCGTCCTTGGTGCCCTTAGTGTCCTTGGTGGTTAAAAAGCCTTTCACCACAAAGGACACAAAGGACACCAAGAACACAAAGCACACCAAGAAATCAGCGAGAAAATCCGCGTAAATCCGCGTGTATCCGCGGCCTAATGTATTAGAAATTCAACTTGAGCCCGGCCTGAATGTTCCGTCCCGGGCCGGATGACGACGAGATCGTTCCAAAATCCCGATTGCGACTGGTCAGACTTCCAACGTTGAGATTCAAGCCGCGAAACGAAGCGTGATTGGGCGCGTTGAAGAAGTCGACCTGGAACCGGAGCTTGGTTTGTTCGCGGACACGGAACTGCTTGCGCACGGAAACATCCCACAGATGCAGGCCCGGCAATTGTACAGTCCCCACGCCGCCGTTACCGCGCCGCTCATCGGGCGGCGCTGCGAATGCGTCGATATTGAAATAATGATCCGGTGTTCGCTCGCTCCTGGGCAGATTGATATTCCCACCGATGTACTCGGCGCGTCGCGTTCCAGTCGACGTGCTGGCGGTGACCGTCCCCCATCCCCCGGCCTGCATGCGGGTAATGCCGCTGACTTCCCATCCGCTCAACGCAGCGCCTCCCACTCCGGTCCAATGGCGCAAGAAGGGAATACGGTAGGTGTAAGTCGTCACAAAAATGTGAGGCCGGTCGAAGCTGGCAGGACCGCGGCTATAACCACGATTGAAGGGATCCTCCGGATTATCGCCGTTGCCGCTTGTGTCGGCCAGCACTTTCGACCACGTGTAGCTGGTGGTCATCGTCAGATCGCCCTTGCGCTTGTTCACGTAAACCTGCAGCGCGTTGTAGCTGGAAGTGGAATCGGACAACCGCATCCGGATAGCTGAATAACCTTTGTATGGACGAAGCGCGTTGGTGGAAAGCCGCTGCGCGGAAGGAAGAGCGGCGTTGGCAACCAGCGCGTCAAAGGGCGCCTGGTTGATGTCGGGCTGGCGTATCAAGTGTCGCCCCTGAGTGGAGATGTAGCCTACTTCGGCGAAGAATCCTCTCGGCAACTCGCGTTGAATCGTCAGGTTCCACGTCATGGTGTAAGGGATTTTCAGGTGTGGATCGAGTGAATCGATGTTTCCGATCGCTTGCAGCGCGGCAGGTCTTCCTTTCGAAGGATCGGACAAATTGGCGTTCTCAATGTTGGCGCTCCCGGAGAACGGCGGCAAATTCACCTGGGAAAATATCAAGTTCCCCTCGGACCGATCCAGAAACATTCCAAAGCCGCCGCGAACCGAAGTCCTTGAGCCGCCGAAAGGTGTCCAAGCAAACCCGAAGCGCGGGGCGTAGAAGTCAAAATTGTCGTAAAGCCCGCGCGGCGCGCCCGCAGGAACCGCCAGCACTTCCGGACTGTTCCCATTGGGGACGCGCCCCAATTCGCCGGCCGGCACTCCACTGCCGGCGCGGACCAGACCGTTGAAACGATTCCCGACGCCTGGAACCAGCGAGCCGTCGTTATTTACCTTCACCGCCCGTGCCGGGTCATAGCGGGTAGGATCGAAATCGACGATGTTGTTTGCCTGCGTATAAATGGGCGTTCCAAAGTAATAACGCAGGCCGATCTCCAAGCTCAGATTGCGGTGCGCCTTCCAACTGTCCATCAGAAAGCCTTCAAACTGCCAGAAGCGGAAGAGCCCGATGGGATCATCCTGCGCTTCCGTGTAAGTCCGGAAATTTCCCAGCAGAGCATCAGCCAAGGCGTTGCCCGTCGTGTTGGTGTTGCCGCCGGTGCTGAAGCTTGCCGACCCGGTGTAGGGTGGACGCCCGTTCTGATCCTTGCGATTGCGTATAAGGAGAACTCCGCCCTTGATGGTGTGGGCGCCGCGCGTCCATGTCAAATTGTCATTGAACGCGATGTCCGTTGTGGGAGACAGAAGCGCGAAGGATGGACCGCGGAAGCCGGCAAAACCGGAGATACTCACATCCGGGATGCCGATGTCGTCGTACCGCCCGCCGTGGAAAAGCTGCGGGTATTGAAAGCCAAAAGTCGATCGCTTCCAATTTTCCCCGACTGGGGGAATCCGCTGGCCGTTCCAGGAAGCGTTCACCTTGGATTCATTAATCAGCTTTGGATTGAGAATCCAGTTGTGTCCGACCTGATAACTGAAACCGGGGCGACGGCGATTGGTCGGCACGTTCGGCAAATCCGCACCTGAGAAGGTCCCGAATGGATCGATCAAATCGAAGTCGTCATGCAGGTATCGCCCGTAGAGCCGCTGGGTATCGCTCATGTTGTAGTCGATGCGCACCAGCTCCTGCCGCCAGTCAAACGGATTGGGCGGCTGAAACACCGCATTATTGCCCGTCGGCGTGTCGACGTAGGAAGCTGCGACTTTCTCCATCGCGTCGTAAACGGCAGCTATGGCCTTTCCATCAGGAGTAATCAGGGACGAAATGTCACGATTCGGCACGTTCGTAGTTGTCCCCGGGAAGCGCAAGTTGCCACTACGCTGGCTGAAGTCGCCCCTCCTTTCTGCTCGGGTGGGAAGCGTGCGCCGCACCGGGCTGTTATCGCGCCGGATGACCTTCCACTCCTGGCCCGCAAAGAAGAACAGCTTGTCTTTCTTGATGGGACCGCCAAAGTCCCAGCCATAATCGTTGAACCGAAGCTTTGCTTTCACAGGAGAGAAGAAGGCCCGCGCATCAACCTTGTCATTCCGCAAGAATTCAAAAAGGTCACCGTGGTACCTATTCTCTCCGCTGCGGGTGACGGCATTGATGGAAGCTCCTGAATTGCGCCCGTATTCGGCCGAGAAACTGGACGTCTGGATCTTTATCTCGCGGACGAAATCGACGCCGACATTGTTGATCTGGCTCCCATTACTGCCTGAATCCATGTTGAAGCCGCCGTCGATGCTCAGGCTGGTCGTGTTGCCGCGATTCCCGTTGATGATCTGATTGGTAGTGCTCAAACTGGTGGTCAACGCCATCTGGTCTTCATCGAGAAGTACAGCTCCAGGAATCAATGAGGCCAATTGCAGGTAATTTCGGCCATTCAGCGCCAAATCTTCGACTTGTTCTCGATTGATGACGCGGGCCACTTCGCCCGAGGTGGTATTGACAGTCTCCCCGGCCACAGCTAACACGATGACCTTGTCGCTGATCTCGCCCGGCTCTAAAACAAAATCGGCCGTCAGGCGGCCGTCGGCCACCAGGTCAAAGCCGGATCTTGTTACTTTCTTGAACCCCGGGAGTTCAGCCGTAACGCTATAGTTGCCGACCGGCAGATTGGTGACAACATAAAAGCCACTGTCATCGGTGACGGCGGTTCGCGTCAACTTGGTGTTCTCGTTGACGATGCTGACCGTGGCCCCGGGAATTACCGCTTTTGAACTATCTGTAACGGTTCCCGATATACGGCCATGGATAGTCTGTCCGGACACGTTGCAAAGCGCTATCATGCAGAAGACAACCAATGCAACGGGCCTCAGAAAAGTCCGAATTAAACGACGGCAAAAATGAAACATAAAAATAAACCTCCTGGCTCTGAAGGGAGTGCTAGCGGCCGCCAAGTGTATCAAATGCTGCGAGGCAGGGACTAAGCCATTCTCGAAGTAGCCGGCAAGATTTGTCATTAAGAAGGCGGGCGCTCAGTTGCGTTCATAAGAAGTTAAACTGAGCACCCGGTAACGGTGGGTTACTTTAACCTAATACTAAACAGCTACCATGCATTTGAACTCTGTCAAGATTGCATAGTCCAAGCCTTTGAAAAATACCGGAAATTTGGAAAGAATCTGAGCGTGCGCCGCGAATTTGTCCGAAAATTGAAGTATTCTCTTTTGGCCCTGTGGCTGGCCAGCCTCCTCATTACCATAAAAGTTTATAGGCAAAACGAGTACAGCGTCGCAGTGAGCAACCCTGTCACGAAGAAAATAACTTATCGAACGATCCGCCAAGGCTACACTTTCCAGCAGATTCTGGCTATTTACCTAGCGATCGGCATTTGCCTGTATATCGGATCGCTGTTCCTCGGGGCACCGCCGGAACCACCCAGGCGCAGAAACTATGCCCGAGTTCAACAACGATCACCCCTTGGTCCGCGTCTGCGATCCGCTATTGTAGAGCCTTTCCGATGTCCCAAATGCTTGTCGCTCGAAGTGCGCCGATCACGCCGTCATGAACTCGACTGGGTGCTAGCGTTGCTCTTGATCTTCCCCTACCGATGTCATGGATGCTTGCTTCGGTTTTACAGATTTGTGCCATGGGTGAAGCTCAAGTCGGTTTGGAGTCGGTAACCCAGAAACTTCTTGAAATCGACGGCTGTGAGAGACTACGCTGCACCGAGATTGTCGCAGGAATGGATGGTCCTCACTTCCGGAAACCGACTCGGTTCCTATCAGATTCTTTCGCCGCTCGGCGCGGGCGGTATGGGCGAGGTGTACCGAGCCCGTGACACCCGGCTGGGCCGTGAAGTCGCCATCAAGATTCTGCCCGAAGCCTTCACCAGCGATCCTGAGCGGCTGGCGCGTTTCGACCGCGAAGCGCAAGTGCTTGCATCGCTCAACCATCCGAACATCGGCGCAATTTATGGCTTCGAAGAGTCCGATGGCACCCGATTTCTTGTCCTGGAATTAGTGCCGGGGGAAACGCTTGACAACATAATCCGAGGCAGCGCCAACCGATCCGCGACTGTGAAGGGGCGGCCAAACCAAGCTCGGGAGTGGGAGAGTGGGACGGCTGGAGACTATTCCCACCTTGAGATCGATGAGGCTCTGAAGATCTGCCGGCAGATTGCTGAAGCGCTGGAGGCGGCGCACGAGAAAGGAATTATTCACCGCGACCTGAAGCCTTCAAATGTCAAGATCACCCCTGAAGGAAAGGTAAAAGTACTGGATTTTGGATTGGCCAAAGTATTCGCTCCCGAAGAGTCCTCGCCTTCGTCCATGTCACCTACCATGGCGCTGGAAAGCATGCGCAGTGGAGTGATCCTGGGAACGGCTGCCTACATGAGCCCGGAACAGGCCCGGGGCAAACCTCTAGACAAGAGAACCGACATCTGGTCGTTTGGCTGCGTGCTTTATGAAGCCCTGACCGGCCGCCGCGCGTTTTCGGGAGAGACAATTTCCGACATTATCGCGGCAATTCTCCAAAAAGAGCCAGATTGGGACGCATTGCCTCAGTCTGCCCCCGACAAAGCTCGGGCACTGCTGAATCGCTGTCTTCAGAAAGACCGGCAACGTCGTCTTCGCGACATCGGGGATGCGCATTTGGAACTGGAAGATATTCTCGCGACGCAACAGGCCGGAGGTCCCGTGCCCGTTGTCTATCCCGGCAGAGAAGAATCCGGGGGCCGCTGGCGAGCTATGTTGTGGGTGCTGTGCGGCCTGATGGCCGGCGTCGCCGGCACTGCTGTTATCTTCTGGCAACTGAGTCATCCCTGGTCTGCTCCTCCGGCCATGCGCTTTAGCACAGTCACCAACTTTAAGGGGGTAGAAGCTCAGCCTTCGCTTTCGCCCGATGGCCGGTCCGTCGCCTTTGTTTCGGATCGCGGCGGGCGGTTCGACATTTGGATTGGCTTGGTCGCCGGCGGAAGTATTGTTCGCATTACCGATGATGGAAATCTTAAGGCCCGTCCGCAGTGGTCGCCCGATGGCACGAAGATCGCATACGCTCGCCTGAACGACGCAGGTTTGTGGGACATCTGGATGGTGCCGTCGCTGGGCGGCACTCCGCGCCGGATACTGAGCAATGCAGCCGATCCCGCCTGGTCACCGGACGGTCGTTCTCTCGCCTACGTAAACTTGGCTGACAGGAGCATCTCGGTCTGTGACGCGGCAGGCGGCGGCGCGCGCGCTTTGTCAAAGTCAGAGCTGCCTTTCCAGCTAGGCCAGCCGGCGTTTTCGCACAACGGCCTTCAACTGGCTTTCGTGCGCAAATTAGGCGGACCTTACGGAGAGCTGGAAGTGGAGGATATCGCTTCAGGGAAAATCCGGCAGTTGACTTCAGACGAGGCGCTGGTTCTTTCGCCGGTGTGGTCGCCCAATGACCGGTTTATCTATTTCGCGTCCAGCCGCGGAGGCGCAGTGAACATCTGGAAGATCGCCGCGCAAGGAGGTCAGCCGGAGCAGATTACGGCGGGCCAGGGCGATGATGCTGAACTGGACATTTCCAGAGATGGCAAGTCGATCGTTTTTTCCAGTTACCGCGTCAATGTCAATCTTGCCGAGATGAGTGTGGACGCCCCTTCTTCGGGCCGCGCCGGCGTGCGATGGCTCACGACGGATTCAGCCCGAGGCGAGATGGCGCCTGCTTATTCCCCCGACGGCCGCCGCATCGCGTACTTTACCAATCGCATCGGCGCCGAAAAGGAAGGGATCTGGGTCATGGACACAGACGGCTCCAATCCCGTGCAGCTCATCGGAGAGGATGAACGCGTCAATATCTTCCCACGATGGGCTCCGGACAGCCAGCGGCTGTTTTACGCGTCGCGTGTGCCCATGGTGACGGGCGCCGTCGTAGAGATTCGCCATGCCGGCCTTTCGGACCCGCGTCCGCAGAAGCTCGATATCGCCTTACGGGGAGACGTATGGGGCGATGTAGGACCAGATGGGCGAATTGTTTTCCGGAACGCAAAGGGACAAATTCAGGTTTCGGATCCCAAGACCGGCCAGACTCGGACTCCAAGCGAAATTCAGGGAGCATATTCGCCGCTCTGGTGGTCTCCAGACGGCCGCTATATTGCCTATGTCAAGCCGTCACAGCACGCCAATGATGAGCAAGCGGGGCTCTGGTTGTATAGCTTTGCCGGGCCGCCGCGGCAGCTTTTTCGCGGCTGGGTTGTCTGGCACGCCTGGGCCGGCCCGGGGCAACTGCTTGTCCTGGAGGGCAAGCCCGACTTGAATGGCCTTTTGTGGCGGGTGGGCTTAGAGGGCCCTCGCCCGGAGCGGCCGTCGGCTTCGCTTCAGCTTCGGCGCGATTTCTACGGGTCTATTCCGTTACTGCGCTTTGATGTTCATCCGGACCACCGCCGCATCGTGCTGGAAGCGTTGGAACTCAATGAAGCCGATCTCGGAATGATTGAAAACGTGCGTTAGGCTGAATTCGGTGCCGCGGCAGCGGCATCTGACTTTAGCCCCGCCTTTCAAGGCCAGGGATCCGAGGTTAAAGAAAAGAATTCGTCGCGTAGCGACGATTGACTGAAGATGATGTGGTAATGCAACGATGTGTAGGTGTTTGCCATGGCCCAGGGCTCAATCGTCGCTATGCGACGCGAAATTAGTAATCCACTTAACCCCGGCCTTAAAAGGCCAGGCTAAAGTCATCAGGCCGCTGACGCGGCCTAGTCCGTTCCAGTACAATCCTGTCATTTACGATGTAATCGCCTGCCCTCAGCGCGCACATATAGAGTTCCCCAGCCTGCTCCTCAACGCGCGATTTGCGTCAACCGCGAGTTACTTTGCCGCAACGAGTGGATTCTCGACACGCACGCTGCCATAGGCCCGTCCGTGCGAAAGGTCTTCGGAGTAGAGAACCGTAGCACCGGACGCCCCAGCAGCTTGAACTACTAGCGCATCCCAGAAAGAGATGCCATACCGGTCTTGAACCTCCAACGCTTCCAGAATCGATTCACCTGTGTTGACCACCACCTGCCAGCTCAGGTAATCGGTGACGATCTCGCGCGTGTGCTTCAGGCCGAGCGGCCGACCAGCTTTGCGCCGAAGGTTAACACAGAGCTCTTGGAGCACCTGGGTGCTCACCACACCGGACCTTGTGCGCCACAAATCCTCGACGAGCGCCCTGGCGCGCTGGTGCTTCGCGCCAGCCGACGTGTCGTGTGCGTACATCAAGATGTTCGTGTCGACGAAGTACTTATCGCTCATGTAGCTCGTGTCGCGATCGAGGAGGTGTCCAGCGAAGGTCAAGACCCTCGCGCAGGCGTGCCAGCGCTCGTCGCCGGGCGCGGTCAAACGCCTTGCGTTCTCGCACTAGCGACTCCAGTCGGTCCGTGAGGAGGGCGCTTACTGAGCGCCCCTCCTCAGCGGCAATCACGCGGGCTTCGCGAAGAAGATCCGCATCGAGCTTCAGCGTTACGTTAGTCTTCATGGCGCCGCACTGCTTATCGTGCAGCACAATTCTACGTGCTAAACCTGATGTGCGTCAAGGCGCGCACCGACACTAGAGCTGATCGGCATCCTGGCTATCAAGACTTCTCTCCGACGCCGAAGAAGCTGGACACCCGAGCAACTCATTGAGTGGAAGCTTTTAACGCCTTAAATACTCCACAGTTTGCCACAGGCGCCACCCATGTCAGAGCCCGGAGCGTAAGCGACGGGTCCCGCCACGTGACAATCTGAGGGACCCGTCGCTTAGAACCTGTGAAAAAATTGAACCGCCAAGAGCGCCAAGACCGCGAGGAGAAATAATGCCAGTTTTCGGAATGATGAATGACGCTACATTTCCCTCACAGCTTGAACTGTTTGCGGGAAATTGGGTTGACTAGATCTCTAGGCCCTTAGCGTTCTTCGCGTACTTCGCGGTTCGACCTTTTTGATTTTTTCACAGGTTCTTACGCTCCGGGCTCTGACATATCGGTGAGCTACCCACGCGCTTGGGGCGCGTACGGCGCGACTTACCGTCTTATTTGCGTGTCACCCAAATAGGCGACGACCACGCCATCTGCTCATCTTCCTGAATAACGCGGACGTAGTAGTAGCTTTCGCCCGCAGGCGCATCCGAGTCGAGAAAAATAAAATCAGCTTCGCGCCGATTCGGTTGTTGGCTGTATACGATACGATTGTTTCTGATCACCCGAATATCCTTAATAGTTTGCGTTCCAATCGCCTTCACTGACAGCGGCGCCGGGCCGGCTGCTGTAAATGCATCGCCCTGGATATAATCTGCAGCGTTGTCTCGCATGCGCACGTCAAGGACGATGTTGTCGGTGGCGGCATAACTGTGCCGGCGGCGCATCGCATCCAGGAGTCCTTCACGGCTGCGATCTTCCGAAATAAGACAAGTGTAGGAAATGTGTGTGGAAAGATGATCGGAGCTCGCCTGCACTCCTAATTTGTATCCCTTGGCCCAGGCATTCCACACAAAGCCGTCGGGTTTAAAGCCACCTTGGTGGAGGGCTGGTTTGTCCGCCGTAGGCGCCTTTGGAGCGCCTTCATGCTCGGCCGAAGTGCGCATGCCCTGGTAGATCTCCACCAGCGGCTCAAGCTGTGGATCGTTGTCGCGCCAATCCGTTCCCATGCCGGTGTGAGAAGTGTGGCTGAACGCGACACCGCGATTCTGGCGCAGATACGGGTAGAGGACGCTTCCGCTGTTCACTTTGACTTTCCCTTCCTGCGGCTGCTCTCCGTCGGCAAACGGCAGCGTGCGGACTCCGCGCTGCGCGAAGGCAACATTTCGATGTCCATTGGGATAGCTCAAACTGCGCTCGTAGCCAAATAAGGTGGTCAGATACCCAGGGAGATGAAATAAGTCAATAGCCTTCTCGATCCGCCACCATGAGTATTCCTGGTCATAGCCGGAGTTGTGATCGGTGACCATGGCAAAATCCATCCGGGCCGCATCCAGCGCATAGCGAAAAAGATCGAACACTGACCCGTCGCCGGCGCCATCACTGGAGATATCCGTATGGCGATGCATATCGCCGCGGAAAATTTGGTAGATCTTGCCGCCCGATCGAATCTCGTAGCTGCGCATGCGTTGAACATCCGAATTCTCTTGTGGATGGACAGGCTGCGCGGCGGCAAGATCGGGCCGCATTAAAACCAAATTATTCTTAGTCGCGGTCGGCCGGGTGCCGGAAGAATCCACAGCAGCGATGAAGATGTCGTAGTTTTGTGGAACCGCTCCAAAACCTTTTAGGGTATTCGGCGTCATGTTGCGATAAGAGGGGATTTCGTACGGCGGATTGGCGAACAGACGTCCGTCACTGGGCCATGCGCACCATACCTTGCCATCAGGCGCAACGGCCGCGCCGATGCGCACATAATTCGGACCCACACTTTCGGGGAAGGGAATCACGGGCAGCCAGTCGTCTCCGTTGTAGCGAGTCAGAAAAACATTCCATCTCCCACCCGCCGCCCAAACATCAGTGGTTTCCGTTCGCACAAAACTACGGATGCGCAAGAACGCCCATATGCGCCCGGCCGAATCGCTGACCAGTTGTGGCATCTGAACGTATTGACGCAGCTCGACCGGCACCGCCTCCATCACGTCGGTGGCGGTGGTTTTCACTACTTTGTTTTCAACCACGGCCACGCGCGCGGAGCGCGATCGATAGAGAGGATTTCCGGCTCCCTGAAATGGCGTGGCAGTATTATAGAAACCGTAGTCTTTACCCCAATTGGATTCAGACTCTTCCCAGGACAGCCAAATGCGGTCCGCTGAGTCGGCGGCGATGGAAGCGCGCGCGTGGTAACGCGGCGAATCCGTGACGCGCAGCAGCGCTCCCGCCTGGCCCTCTTTGACGCTGCGCAATGCGATGTTGTAAGAGCCGCGCTCGTAATTGTCCCAGGCGACCCAAGCTGTCCCTGCCGAATCGAGCGCAACTGCCGGCTCCCAGTCATTGCCGGCACTTTCGCTCACCTTGATTTCGCCAGACCAGCGGTCACCGTTGAGCGTCTTTAAATAGATGTCAGCCTGTCCCTGGCGAAAGCTCATCCATGTCAGCGCCACTCTGCCGTCTCTGGAAGCAGTGGCATGAAAAATGTCAGGCCCTGGGTCACTGGTCAACCGGATCACACTCGACCATCTT
>DASYPF010000032.1:0-13739 GCA_036006905.1 Acidobacteriota bacterium | reverse complement strand
CGCAAAACTCAGCCATCTGTCTTACATTCATCTGCGCGGGCCACCCAAAAGCTTTTCGCAAATGACACAGCCATGCGAGGAATCCTTCTTCCGGGTCAAAAAAGAGCCGGTGAAGTGCCCGGTCGATTTTGCTGCCCACATTCATGGCAAATTCGCTGTTGGGCAACTGAAATAATGTGTGGATTTGAAAGCTACCGCATCCCTGAAGTAGATATTCTGCCGCCATACGGCCTGAGCCAATGTCTCCAGTCCCGCTGATAGGAAGCGGCGCGGCAGATCTGCCGGTGGCAGACAAGGCGCATTCGCGTTGGCGCCATGCCTTGAGCACGCTCAAATTGCGAGCGCTTAAATCAGGTCCTCCATACGCGACTCCTTTCTTGCCCAAAAAGACTTTGTCGGGATCAAACAACCGATTGGCATAGACAAGAAAGTCAGCCCGCGCCGGACTCCGCCGGTGCGCTAATTCCAACATTTCCAATTGAAATTCATCGTTGAACATAGAGTTGAATATTTTCAATCCGACCTTCACTGAATCCGGCTCGACGGCCCGGTGGATCAAGTCGGGCACCGTGGCCAGCCATTCCAGGATCTTCTGCTTCTGCGCGGCGCGCGAAGAGCCGGCCAGCGTCGGGCTGAAGTCTTTTTCCAAAGGCATGGCGCCCTTGTTGCCGGCATCGCGCCACACTCTCAGCAAAGTGCGAGTGGTAAATTCGTACTCTTCGACTCGCCACTGTTTCTCGCCGGGGGAGGGAAGGTGATACTTGCACGAAGGGACGATCAACATCGTCGCCGCATTTCCAATAGCGAGTGCTTCGCGGAAAAAATTCAGGTAACTGGCAAGGGATTTATGCCAACCTCGTCCCTTCCATGTAACCGTCCAGCCGAGGCTGCCGTCGGCTCCGCGGATTCGCTCGACCTTCATTCGTGTCTCGGGAATGGCCCATTCCTGCATGCTTTGAACGCCTGCTTCGTTTTGGGCAATGACTGTTTTCAGCACCACAAAGCCAAGTCCTGCAGTGGCGTCTCTTTCTACCTGGTGCATGGCCAGTGAAAGTTGGCCAGAGGCTTTGCCAAAGGGGTTTTTAATTGCCAGTCCAGCGTACTCACTCGACAGATCGATGCCATAAGTTTCTTGTACATACTTCTCGAGAGGAACGGGCAGGCCGGCTTTGAATCGCTCGTGGTCTGCGGCCATCTGCCGCGCAATCGCTTGGGGAACCTGGGGACGCGCCGGACGCAGCATTTTTTGTTTAAGCGATCTTTAGAAAAGAATTCTTTCGCCCCGCCAAGCGGGGTTCTGATGATTTTTTGTTTTTTGCAAAAGGCGCGAACACGATTTTAAAGCCATTCGGCATCGATGACACTGAAGACCGATTACGGCTACGATCACGTTCACGAGCACGTCCACGTGGACGACGACGTGATCGTGATCGTGGTCGTGGACGTAGACGTTGATGGCTTTAGATCCCCGCAACAGTCATTGGAACAGAGTTCGCCATGAATAATTCAGGCTGGAACCATTTTCCCATGTTAGATTCTTTGTTGGAATATGTCAGGATTCTCTCGGGCGGGCCAAGGGGTAGCCCTGGAACAACGTTGTTGATCCTTTACACACAGAAATGATCCTAAAAATCTTCCAAGACAAGATCTCTCTCGGTCAAGCAGCCGCTTCGCAAGCTTCGGCGGCCATGCGCAACGCCATCAGCGGACGTGGCGTCGCGCGTATTATCGCTGCGACTGGCGCTTCGCAGTTTGAATTTCTTGATGCGCTGACGAAAGACTCGCCCGTCGACTGGAAAAAAGTGGAGATGTTTCACCTGGACGAGTATATCGATCTTTCCGCAGATCATCCTGCCAGTTTTCGTAAGTACCTGATGGAACGCCTGATTCAAAAGACCGGGATTGAAAAGTATCATCTGCTCGACGGTCGGAAGGATCCGCAGGAAGTATCTCGAGCAGCCGGTGAGGCGATAACGGCGGCGCCGATTGACGTTGCTTTTGTAGGGATCGGCGAGAACAGCCACCTTGCCTTCAATGATCCTCCGGCGGATCTTGAAACGGAGGAACCCTACATCGTGGTCCATCTGGATGAGGCCTGCCGGCTTCAGCAGGTGCGAGAAGGATGGTTTCGCGACTTATCTGAGGTACCCGAGAGCGCAATTTCTATGTCGATTCGTCAGATTCTCAAAGCGACAGAGATTATCTGCATTGTCCCGGATGCGCGGAAAGCCCGGGCGGTCAAGGCTTCGCTGGAAGGTAAAATCAGCCCTATGATTCCCGCTTCCATTCTCCGACAGCATGGCAATACGACCATGTATCTCGACACGCATTCTGCGGCGTTGCTAAAGCCGGAGACCATCGAAGCGATGTGTGTTGAATGATTTGGCTGCATTGAACGCGGATCACGCGGATGCAGACGAGCCATCACCCTTCAGCCATCCGCTTGCTGACTGCCGATAGCTGATGGCTGATAGCTGATAGCTCATCGTCCGAATCTTAACTTTATGATCAAACTCGCACGGTTCTTGCTTCTCCTGACGCCTCTGGCTGCCGGTAGGTTCTTGATGCCATGGGTAGCCACAGAATCTCAGTCACCCCTCCGCGTCGGCATCATCGGCACCGACACATCCCACGCAACCGCATTTACGCAAATGCTTAACGATCCATCCCGCCCCGACCATGTTCCGGGGACACGCGTTGTTGCGGCATTCAAGGGCGGCAGTCCGGACGTAGAGTCGAGCGCCACGCGTGTCGACAGATTTGCAGCCGAGCTCAAAGACAAGTGGAAGGTGGAACTTGTCAACTCTATCGAAGAGCTGTGCCGCAGGGTCGACGCCGTCCTGCTTGAGAGTGTTGACGGGCGGCCCCACCTGGAACAGGTACGACCCGTATTTGCCGCCAAAAAGCGCGTATTCATCGACAAGCCGCTGGCAGCCAGCTTGCACGACGCGCGCGAGATTGCACGTCTTTCGCGCGAATCGGGCACTCCGTTCTTTACGTCTTCCAGTCTCCGATTCGTGCCGGAAATTCAGGCGCTCAAGAATAATGAGAAGCTTGGCGCCATACTTGGCGCCACCGCATATGGCCCGGCCCCGTTGGAACCGCATCATCCCGACCTGTTTTGGTATGGAATCCACACCGTGGAAATTCTCTACACATTGATGGGGCCGGGATGCACGTCGGTGATGCGCGCCTACACTGACGGCGCCGATGTCGTCGTGGGACGTTGGATGGATGGGCGGTTGGGCGTTGTCCGCGGTATCCGCAAAGGCGCCCAGTCCTACGGCGCCATCGCTTTTGGAAGCAAAGCCGTCGTTGACGCGAACCCGTCCGAGAAGTCGCCGTATCACGGCCTGGTGGTGGAGATCGTCAAATTCTTCCAGACCGGAAACCCGCCGCTGCCTCCTGAAGAAAGCCTGGAGATGTTCGCATTCATGCAAGCGGCCGACGTGAGTAAAGCGAGGAATGGTGCGGTTGTTTCGCTGAAGGAGGTGCAGTAGACGGGAGGCAGTGAGCAGTCGGTAGAAGACAAGCAAAAAGCGTCATTCGTCATTAGTCATTAGTTCCAACCGAACCATAGTTGAATGACCAATGACGAATGACCAATGACCAATGACCAATGACGAATGACGAATGACCAATGACGAATGACCAATGACCAATGACGAATGACGAATGACCAATGACCAATGACCAATGACGCTTTTTGCCTGCCGTCCGCCTCCTGCCTCCTGCCCCTTGGGCAGCTACCGCCATTCCCTAAGATCCACGCGCCGTCCTTCCTCAATCGCCACATGCGCGCCATAGATGACCAGTGCTGTGCCGCGCGCGCCAGTTCCGCGCTCCAAATCGGATCGTGATCTGTGGCTATGGGGGAATTTTGTGCGTCTCACATACAGTGGGGGGAATTTTGTGCAGGTGCGCCCCCCCCATGCCTGGAAACCGGATAAAGGCGTATCCATCACGCAGTCATCCATTTAAGGAGGGCTGAATGATATCTAACGTATGGCCTTGATCTGATGACCTTCGTGTTCTTCGCGCCTTCGCGGTGAGTTTTTCAGCATCCTGCTAGTCAGTAGCGAGCGACCTCATACCGTCACCACGGGGCTTGTCCCCGTGGAGCCGTGATTGGAAACTAACAGCGGCCCTTGCTCCTGCGCCACCACGGGGCTTGCCCCCGTGGAGCGATGATTGAAAAACTAATCGGTCGCGCCGGTGCGCGGTTCCGACTTTGAAATCGTTCACTGGATAGTCGGAAGTCATCGCTCCACGGGGGCAAGCCCCGTGGTGGCGGGAGACGTAAGTTGCAGTACAGTTAGTTTCCAATCACGGCTCCATGGGGACAAGCCCCATGGTGGCCTCGGTGCTGCTTCAAAATTTGACCATTTTGTGAACCTCATGCAACGGCGGGCTAAGGCCCGCAGGGCCGCAATTGGGTAGGCCCGCACGTCAGGGCGGGACTGGGAAGAATATCGAATCAGAGCGCCGAAGGCGCGACATCCACCATTCTCCCTTTCCACCAAATCTTGCAAATATCGGATGCCGCGCCTTCGGCGCTCCGGCACTTTTTGTATCATGATCCCGGCCTTACGGCCGGGCCTACCGAATGACGGCCCTTCGGGCCTCCGACCTACACCTTATTTTTGAAAAACCATAAGCGCTTTCGCTCAAAGCTGCAATGCTGACCACTGATAGCTGACGGCTGATAGCTAGCAGACAACTGACCACTGACCACTGACCACTGACAACTGACCACGGACTACTGCCTCTACGGAATCACCGCCGTCTTCAAGTCGCCATTGCGGTGCTTCATGCGCTGGAATAGTTGCGGCAGGTCCTGTAGTCCAATCTCGCCGGTAACAAAATCGCGGGCCCGAATCTCGCCTCTGGCAACGGTACCCAGGGCTTCGGAAATGAAGCGCGGCGTGTGATGGAACGTGGATTTAATGGTGATTTCCGAATAGTGCAACTCTACCGGATCGAAATGAACTTGCGAACCTTGCGGGCATCCTCCAAAAAGATTGACGGTGCCGCCGCGGCGGACCATCTGGACGGCCCACTGCCATGTAGCCGCCGAACCGACGGCTTCAATCACGGAATCTGGACCCCGCTGCCCTTCCGTGAGCTGGCGGATTGCCTGGACGGGGTTGCTCAGCGTTGAAACATCGAAGGCGGCAACCGCTCCGAAGCGCTCAGCCTGCTCCACTTGGCTGCGCCGGCGCGCGAGCGCGAGAACACGCACTCCACGGCGTGCCAGTAGGTGAACAAATTGAAGACCGATGGGACCACAACCGATCACTACCGTCGTCTCTCCGGAACTGATGGCGGTTTCTTCAATTCCCCGCAGTACACAGGCCAGAGGTTCCACCATGGCAGCGTCGATAAATGAAACATGACTGGGAATCTCAAGCAGGTTTCGTTGAACGATGCGCCCCGGGATGCGAATATACTGGGCATAGGCGCCGTTGTTGAATAGCAGGTCCTCGCACAGATTGGCGCGATCCTTGCGGCAGAACAGGCACTCATCGCAGGGCGCTGAATTGGCTGGAACCACACGCATACCGACGCGAAGGCCCTGGGGCACCGCATCGCCCATTTCCTCAATGACTCCTGCCAACTCGTGGCCAAAGATAGCAGGCGGCGTAATCATCCGGGCATGATAGCCGCGGCGCCACACCTTCAAGTCTGTCCCGCAAGTCAACGCTACTTTGACGCGCACCAAAACTTCGTCGGTCGACAGCGAGGGCATTGCTATCTTCTCGACCTTCAAATCTTCCCGGCCATAAAGCATGGCCCCGATCATGTGTCCGTTGCGATCCATGTTCCTCAAGGCATTATCAACAGTTTAAGTGAACCGCCTTCAGGCCGCGCGGCCAAAGCGAGCGCTTGATCGATTTGTTCCAGTGGAAACTTGTGCGAAATCAATTCAGCCAGCGGCAGACGGCGCTCAAAAACCAGACGCGCGGATTCTTCCTGCAAGTCCACTGACGCGCTGTAGCTGCCCAGGATCTCTTTTTCCTCCACCCCCACTGCGGCGGCTGGAAATTGTAACTGCATGACCGGGTCGTTGTGAGCAAAGAGCAGTACTCTTCCCCCCGGTCGTGTTGCCGCCAGAGCTTCGACGACCAGCGCAGGATTTGGCGCGGCCAGCAGAACAGCGTCTGCTCCCCGGCCCGCGGTGTGGCCCCGGATTTCCTCAGCCAGATTCTGCTGCGCGGGATCAAATGACGCTGCGGCTCCAAGTCCGGTGCTCTTGGCGCGGCGCTCGGCCAGCGGGTCGCTGGTAAATACGAGCGCGCCGGCCAGCCGCGACAACATCATCAAGAGCAAACCCACGGGTCCCTGTCCCATAACCACCACCGTTTCATCCGCGGTCACACGAGCTTTCTGTACGGCCTTCAAGCAAGTGTTTACCGGTTCGACAAAGGTGGCTTCTTCAAAACCGACTTCCGGTGGAATAGCAATCATTCCACGCTGGCCAATCCAGGGCATTACGCGGACGTACTCCGAAAACCCTCCGCCGTTTGGCTGGAAACCGGCGGTCACACCTATCTTCTTATATTGCGGGCACTGGGAAAAGAGCTTTCCCCTGCAATAAAAGCAGCAACCGCACGGAACATGATGAAAGGTGACGACGCGGTCACCGGGCTTCCAGCGATTTGGCCCGGTGCCGACTTGAACGACCGTTCCGGCGATTTCATGCCCGAAGATCTGCGGAGGTGCAACAAACCCGTTCTGTATCTTCTTAACGTCTGTCCCGCAGACGCCACATGCCGCCACGCGCACCAGCACTTCACCGGCCGAGATTTCAGGAACCGGCACCATTTCCATGGAAATCCGGCCCGAGCCGCGGTAAACGCCCGCGCGCATCTGCTCGGCCACGGGCACAGTGTTGCGTCTCGGATCCAAATGAGCCTGGGTGCGCGTCATCGGGCCTCCATGTGCGCCAGAGACATCGGAGATCGATCCTGACGAGCCAGGGCTTCGACATAACGATCCAGAAAAAGCGCCAGCGAACGCGCAGCGCTTATGCTCTGGAAGCTGAATCGGGCCAGCGCGGGCAGGCGTTGTGGATCCCTTGTTAACTGTGCCAGCACTTGGGAAACGCTGACAGTGCCGCGTGAGGCAAGAACTCTGTTGAAATCAAGGGGCAGATCCACGTCCACCGGGTCAGCAATAACACGGATGGCCGCCGCCGGGATTTGCGATGCAGAAGCCTCCTTTAGGACAGCAAAGCTTTCCATTTCGACCGCGTCGGCCAGAGCGCTCATGCGACGCTTATCTTCCGAGGAGACCAGCACTATTTCCGAAGTATAAAACAAATCCGCCGGCTTTGCTCCGCAGCGGACAGCAAGCCCGAAGAGAGTTTCGTCGCTGGGAATCGGGCGCTCCACTCCGGCAGCGCGTACGGCTCGGGCGGCCAATATCTGCTGGGCGAAATGTTCCGGCCTCAGCCCGCCGGCCAAACCCGAGGAGATGCACAAGTCCGGCTCATCGGACAGCAAGGAGCGAACCACCCGGCGGGCATTATCCGAACCGATCCCGGTGATGACAGCCGACACTTCAGCTTGTCCGACGCGCGCAGCATAGATGGAATATTGGCCTTTGCGCACCTGGCCAAAGGCACGAAGCTTGCGCCAAGGCCGGAATTCTGACTGCGTGGCAAATACGACAAGAATCTTCATAAAAATTCAACGCAAAGACGCAAAGGCGCGAAGACGCTAAGTAGGTGAGGGCGAGTCTATGTGCCCAACCTTTCGCTTAGAACTTCGTATCTCTGGTCTGGGTGCGTACATATACTCCCCCTCACCAGCTTAGCGTCTTCGCGCCTTTGCGTCTTTGCGTTATGTCCTTCTCTTCATCAGGCAGTCCGCACTTGCCCCAACCAACCGGCACGGCCTGGCCTCACGTAATTATTCTCCAAATACCATCGGGCGGCGCGTTCCAGCGCCTGCTCTACCGGTGCGGCGCGAAAGCCCAGTTCTCTTTCAGCCTTGGAGCAATCTACAAACATCTTGTGGCGCGCCATGCGCACTCCTTCAAGAGGAATGTGCGGCTCACGACCAAACACTCGTGAAATGACGTGATCGGTGTAGCCGGCCGCCAGAGCGACAACATGCGGCAGGCGCAACCGCGGCACAGGCTGTCCGGTAAAGCGCGACAGCGTGTCGAAGATTTCCTTCAGGGTCATGTTTCGACCGCCCAGCAGGTAGCGCTCGCCGGCGCGACCGCGCCCGGCGGCCAACCAGTGTCCCCGGGCCACGTCTTCGACATCAACTACGTTCAGCCCGGTATCGACATAAGCTGGAACTTTGCCGTTGAGAAAGTCGAGAATCATCTTTCCGGTTGGAGTCGGCTTCCAGTCTCCGGCTCCGACCGGCGTAGTGGGATTGACGATCACCAGCGGTAATCCGCTCGCGGCGGCGCTGAACGCCTCCTGCTCGGCCATGAATTTGGAGCGCTTGTAGTGGCCCACCATCTCCTCGAGCCGGGCACGAGTTTCTTCATTTGGCAAGTCTTTGCGCGGCACTGCGATCGTACCCACCGTGCTGGTATAAACGAATCGCTCTACCCCGGCCCGCCGCGCAGCCTCAAGCAGATTGCGTGTTCCGGTGACGTTGTTCTCGTAGATTTCGCCCGGATCTTTGGCCCACAGGCGATAGTCGGCTGCCACATGGAAAACACGTTTCACGCCCTTTAAAGCTTCCTGACAGGAAGAGACCTTGCGAAGATCGCCGCAAACCAGTTCCACGGATAAGCCATCGATGGCTCGCAAAGAGCTGCCTTCGCGAACCAGCGCGCGCACACGCTCGCCCTTCTCCAGAAGCAACCGTGCGATGCGGCTGCCCACAAAACCCGCCGCGCCGGTGACAAGAGTAATCATTGGCTGTTGTTTCCTTTGCCGTTGGCGCCGTTTGATTTGCGGTTCGAGCCGCTCTTTTGATTGGAAAGCTGCCACTTAAGCAGCTTCCAACTGTCTCCCAACTTTCGGTTGGCTCCCAGCACCGCCGACGGCTCGTATCCGGCATGTACCATACAGTTCTCGCAGCGCGGATCGCGACCGTACCCGTACTTTTCCCAGGGCGTCTTCTCGATTAATTCCTTGAAGGTCGCGTGATGCGCGTCAGTCATCAGGTAGCACGGCCCTTTCCATCCCCGAGGGTTGTATGTAGGGTTTCCCCAGGCAGTGCACATCATCTCGCGCTCGCCGCGCAGAAACTCCAGATACAGAGGCGAAGTCATCAGGTTGTATTTTTCCAGCAGCCGGCTCGCCTGGCGGAATTTTTCGCGTATATCCTGGCGCGACATAAAAATCTCTTTGGTTTGAACGGCGGCGTAGGAATAACCGGGAGAAATCATGAAGCCGTCAACCCCCAGCGCTTCCAGGTAGTGATACAGCTCAGCGATCTCCTCGAGATCCGTCTGCCTAAAAATTGTAGTATTGGTGCAAACCAGGAAACCCGCGTCCTTGGCGGCTTTGATGCCATCAATTGCCTGCCTGAACACCCCTTCACGCTCCACGCAAAGATCATGAGTCTCCTCCATGCCGTCCAGGTGGACGTTGAAGAAGAAACGCGTAGTCGGTTTGAACTGATGGAGGCGTTTGCGGATGAACATGCCGTTGGTGCACAGGTAGATATGCTTTCTGCGATCGAGAATCTCCCGCACCAACCGGTTGAGTTCCGGGTAAATCATCGGCTCCCCGCCGCAGATAGAAACAATCGGGGCACCGCATTGTTCGAGCGCCGTCAAGCACTGCTCCACGGTCAGCTTTTCCTTGATTGTGTCTTTGTATTCCCGGATTCGGCCGCATCCCGTGCAGGTCAGGTTACAGGCATGCAGCGGCTCCAGCATCATGACCAGAGGAAACTTCTTCACTCTCCGGATCCGCTTCCCGGCTATGTAGCCGGTCAGGTTCGTTGTCAAACTCAGTGGAAATCTCATAAGCAGTCCTTATCCCTCAGCAAGTTCCCATAGCGCGCCAGCGCGTGAAGCGGGAAGTAATTTCGATACAAGTGATATTTTAAGAAGAAAACGCGTGGAAAGCCTGTCCCTGTAAAGGGCTCTTCATCCCACGAGCCGTCCGCGTTTTGCCGCTCGATTAGATAACGCGCGGCGTGTGCCGCGGCAGGATCGGTCGGTGGTGCTGCTGCAAGCAGTCCGGTCAGCCCCCATGCCGTCTGGGACGGGGTGCTGTCGCCTTTCCCCTTCAGGTCGGGATCATCATATGACGCGATCGATTCGCCAAAGCCGCCGTCGGGATTCTGGATGGTGCGCAGCCACTGGGCGGCACGCTGGCAATAAGGCTCGGCGCCCAGATTGATTCCGGCAAGCGCGCGCAACACGCCGCTGGTTCCGTAAACATAATTGACGCCCCAGCGGCCATACCACGCGCCTTCTGCGGTCTGGTCGCGCAGCAGAAACTCGATCGCTTGCCGGAACATCGGATGAGATGCAGGCCAGCCAAACAATCCCAAGCATTCCACGGCGCGAGCCGTCAGGTCCGCGGTAGACGGGTCGATCATGGCATTGTGATCGGCAAAAGGTATTTTGGTCAACAGAGCGCGATCATTGTTGTGATCAAAAGCGCCCCAGCCGCCGTCGCTATTCTGCATGCTGATCAGCCAGGCCAGCCCGCGCTGCACCGCCTGCTGCTGCCGTTTTTTGTCGGGATAAGCCACGCGTTGAAGCGCCATCAGCACGAATGCGGTATCGTCAACATCAGGATAAAAATCGTTGCGAAACTCGAATGCCCAGCCTCCGGGATCAGCATCGCGGTTTTTCACCTGCCAATCGCCGGGGACCAGGATTTGATGGTCCAGCAGCCAGCGGGCGGCGCGAAGCAAAGCTGGATGTTCCGGTGGCAATCCAGCTTCCTCGAGCGCAACCATGGCGATGGCCGTATCCCAAACCGGAGAGAAGCAAGGCTGAAGCCGAATCGTGTCGCCTTCTTCAATCTCAAAGCGAGCCAATTCGTGGATTTGGCGCGCCGTCACCAGTTCATCAGTGGAACGCCCGAGCGCCAGGAGAGCATAGATTGAATTCATCATCGCCGGATAAATGGCAGCCAGCCCTTCGCTTCCCTCCAGATGCTCGAGCAGCCACTGTGTGGCGCGCACAAGAGCGCGCTTGCGCAAAGGCTTCCAGGGGAACCGCTCATAAAGTTTCAAAGCATGGTCCAAGCATAAGAAGAAATTGCGGGCGGTAAAAGGATTTCGGTCCCATTGCAGTGCCACCGCTGCTTGAGCGGGATCACAAAAAAGCTCATTCACGGAGAAACCTGCAGGGAGCGGCCACTTGGGTTTGTGCGCGTACAGAATGGTCAGTGGAACGACGATGGCGCGCGTCCACGATGACATCTCGTAGAGGTTGACGTAACACCAGGAAGGCAGCAGCATCAACTCCGGCGGGATGGCCGGTACCATCTCCCAGCCTACCGCGCCCACCAACGCCAGATAGAAGCGGGTAAATGAATTGGCGCGCTCCAGCCCGCCCAGCTCATGCACGCGCGTGCAGGCGCGTCTTACGTGCGGGGCTTCCATGGAATCTCCGGCCAGCTTCAGGGCGAAATAAGCTTTAACGGTGGCGTTCAACTCGGCAGGTCCATCGTCGTAGATGTTCCATCCGCCGTCCGGGAGTTGTTTGCGCCGGACATAGTTGGCTAGCTTTCTGACGCGCTCCGAATCGAATTTACGCAGGATATACAGATAAAGGATGTAATCGGATTCCAGAGTAGTATCGGCTTCCAGTTCACCCAGCCAGTAGCCTTCCGAAGCCTGCAGTGAGAGCAGATACTGAGACCCGCGAGCGATTGCCGAATGTAGCTGGTCGTCAAGCGTGTGATCGGCGCGATGCAAAGCGCCGGTCAAGTTTCCGGCGAATCCGACTCTGGCTGTTTCTACCATAGTCTCCGGCAGTGGCTTGAAGGATTGTAGCCGAGGCCGTGAGGCGCTCGCTGCCAAAATTGTTGTGTAGTCATAGAGTTGGACGCCGGCGTGGTCGTTGACGTGCACGTGAGCGTGGCCGTGTTCGGCTTTATGTTGGTTGTGGCCATGCCTCTGTGTGCTCGTGGGCGTTGACGTGCTCGTGATCGTGGCCGTGTTCGGCTTTTCAAAACTTTGTCAAAAAAGCAAGAAGTTGCCAACAACGCGCTCACTGCCTCAGTTACGATCCTCCTGGATACTATTGGGCCAGCTCAGGCGGCAGCGCGAAACGAATATTCTCTCCGATTACGTCTACTTCTTCAATGCGCGTGAATCCCCGTTCCCGCAGGTTTGCTACTACTTGTTCCACCAGAATTTCCGGCGTGGAAGCTCCGGCAGTAACGCCGATCTGTTTGCATCCGTCCAGCCACTCGGAACGGATGTCCGGCGCGCTGCCGATCAGGTACGCGCTGGCGCCCGCGTGACGGGCGACTTCCACGAGCCGGTTCGAATTTGAGCTGTTGTGCGAGCCGACCACGAAAATCACGCTGGCACGGGCAGCGATGGCCTTCACAGCCATCTGCCGGTTTTGAGTGGCATAACAGATGTCTTCGGTGGGCGGCGCAATCATGTCGGGAAAACGCTCTTTCAAGCGCGCGACGATGTGCTGCGTGTCGTCCACACTCAGGGTTGTCTGTGTCAGGCAAACAATGCGCCCCGGGTTTGGGACTTCCAGGGCGTCTACATCTTCGATATTGGAAATCAGGCGGATCGCATCGGGCGCTTCGCCCATTGTGCCGATGACTTCATCGTGCGACCGGTGGCCGATGAGCACGATAGTGTAGTCTTCACGGGCGTAGCGGATCACTTCCAGATGCACCTTGGTGACCAGCGGGCAAGTCGCGTCGATCACGCGCAGATTGCGCTGCAAGGCCTCAAGACGCACTTGCGGAGAAACTCCGTGAGCGCTGAAGATCACCACCGAGCCGGCGGGGACTTCATCCAGCGACTCTACAAAGATGGCGCCCTGAGCCGCCAGCTCTTCGACAACGTGGCGGTTGTGCACGATTTCTTTGCGCACGTAAATGGGCGGGCCGAGCTTTTCCAGCGCCAGCCGGACGATGTCAATCGCGCGTATTACGCCCGCGCAAAAACCCCGCGGCCGCGGAAGCAATACCGTGCCAAAGCCGGCACAAACCAGAGCATCGTCAGAAGAGCGGGCAGCAACACGAGCGATTGGGTCCATATTTGTCAGCTCTCGAAAAAAACCTGCCGGATTATCCCAGCATCAGTTGTTGGTGTTCAATCCGCATGCAATGGCGGTCCCGGGTCCGCCGTAAAACAGCCCACAAGTGACAACGCAATATGCGCCGCCAACAGAAAGGAAGACTATCAAGAAATCTTCGATTTGGTACTTGGAAATACCTGATTAAAAGGTAATAAATATTTCATTAAAGTTTTTTTAATCGATGCTTCTGTGCCCTCTATCTTTCGTCACTTGATTCGTCATTCGTCATTCGACATTCGTCACTTCTTCATTCGTAATTCGTGCACGTAATTCGTGCCGCTAGAGTCCTGGAGCTTAGTCGGTGTATTCTGTCTTTATCCGTGTCGTACTTTAAGACATTCGCGTGCATCCGCGTCTATTCGCGGCAAAACTACTTAAGGTCACCGCTCAACTCCCGAAGTCGGCCCGAAATGAGTTTGCTTTCACGACTGAGGAATGGCCCGGTTCTCGGTCTGTTGGCTTTGACCGCTCCCTTCTTCCTCCACTTGCAGGCGGCCTTTGTTGTCAACGCTCTGCCTGCGGCTGCC
>DASYPF010000031.1:0-6349 GCA_036006905.1 Acidobacteriota bacterium | reverse complement strand
CGTAGCCGTCACAGTTGCGGTTTTTGTTGTGGCGGTGGAATTGGGAGTCATCAGTCTGATTCGGCACAAATATATGGACACCCCGTTCTTGCAAGCGGCGTTTCAGGTGGTGGTGGGCGGGGTGCTGGTGTTCTTGACTGGAATTCTGATTGGGAGTTCATAAGACTGAACGGCGGAATGTGCCCAGGACGTATCAAAAAAGAACGGTCTAAAGACCGGCCACTACGTTAGAGGAATAATAAAAGCGGCGGCTGAACCCTTCGTGCGTCAGGGCAAGAAGCCGCCGCTGCAAATGAAACGAATCTGAAGCGAGAGATTTATGTTGGCAGCTCGTGGGAGCAGCAAGAGTCGCTGGCTAGTTTGGGGGACTGGTAGGTGGCGGCTTGGTCGACGGTGTAGCCATTTTCGTAGCGGTCGTGGTGCCGGACCCAGGACATTGGCTGGGCGAGGGTAACTTCGTCGCGGCCTTTTGGAGTGAGGTCGAGGAAGTTGTAGGCGCCGAGCAAGATATCCAGCCCACGGGCGTACGCGGAGTAGGTGTGAAAGATTTGCCCTGCGGCGTCTTTGTAGAAGACGCTGAGGCCGGGAGCTTCTTCGCTCGGAAACCCGCGGGTGCCGTAGTTGTAGTTGACCTTGCCTTTGGCCATTTCATCCTTAGTGAACGAAACGTGATAGTCGTAGTTGAAATCGTTGCTATTGGACGAGACCCACTTGAACTGCCAGCCCATGCGCTTCTTGAAAGCTTCGATTTGCGGCATGGGCGCACGGGAAACCGCGGAGAAAGCGACATCGCGGGCGTTGAGATGCACAAGAGTGCCGTCAAAGTGATCGCCGAGAAACGAGCAGCCTGGGCAACCCTGTTCCCAGCCGGGGCCGAGCATAAAGTGATAGACGATCAACTGGCTTTTGTCGCGAAAAAGATCGGACAGAGATTCCTTACCGTTCGGGCCATCGAAGACGTAATTCTTTTCTACTTTTACCCAGGGCAATTCGCGGCGTCTTGCGCTGAGCGCGTCGCGACGGCGAGTGAACTCCTTTTCCTCGGCGAGCAGCTCCCTGCGGGCGGCGAGCCAGTCGGATTGCGACACTACGTTCGGTTGGTCAGTCTTACTTTTCTGTAATTGGGGTTGCATCGTTAGTCTCCTTTTCTCGTTTTTTTCAGAAGGAAAAACTGTTCGCGCCTATGTGTGAACGGCACAGGCGCAACCTGGCGCGTGATATCGACCGGTGGCTTCAACCATGCCGCCTTTGCCATACATGTTGTGGGGCCGCGCCCAATCCGCAAGCGAGTGATGCGGTCCGTTCTCGTCACGACCTTTCGGCATCAGATCGAGAAAGCGGTAAATTCCAAGGAACTCTTCGCCACCGCGACCAAAAGTGGAATAGGTGTGAAAGATCTGGCCGGAATCGTCCTTGTAGAAAATGCTGTCGCCGGAGAGATCTTCCATTCCGGGATTGCCCTGCTGATAGTTGTAGACGGCAGTGCCCGCCGTCATATGCTCAGGCTTAAAAGAAACGTTGAAGTCATAGTTGAAATCATTGTTATAGGAGGACACCCACGGGAAGTGCCAGTCCATGCGCTTGCGGACGGCTTCTATTTCGTCGATGGGCGCACGCGCTACGGCAGCGTAAGAGACGTCATGGTTTTCGAGATGATCGAGGATGCCTTCAACGTGGTCGACTTCGAGCGAGCACCCGACACATTGCTGTTTCTGGCCGGGTCCCATCATGAAATGTTTGATGAAAAGCTGGCTGCGGCCATTGAAAAGTTGCGCGAGCGTGAGTTTTCCTGAAGAACCGTCAAAGACATACTGCTTTTCGACCTTGACCCAGGGTAACGCGCGCCGTTCGGCGTTGAGCGCATCTCGCTGGCGCGTAAATTCTTTTTCCTTGGTGAGCAATTGCTTGCGAGCGACCAGCCAGTCTGCCTGCGAGACAACTTTGGGACTCTTTACCTGAGTTTTCTGAAGTTTGGCTTGCATCATGTTCTCCATCTATTCGGGATTTTTGAAGGCTGGAGTCGAACAAAATTAAGCAAATGGATTTTCATCGGCGCTGGGTCCGTAAATCGACGGCACGGGAACTTCGAGCATGCGCAGATAGACGGAGAGCTGTCCGCGATGGTGGTAGAGATGATTCATGAGGATGGAGCGAAGGAATGCGATGCGCGGGATAGACATCAGGGTCCTTCCGTTTCTTGTCAGACTCCACATGGAGACGAGCCGAGCGTCGTCCATCTTCGCCAGCGTTTCCTTCGCACTTGCGAGACTCTGAGAAAACGTATCCAGAACTTCCTGTCGATTCTTGGGTTCCGCCTGCGAAAAGCCCGGAGCTTCGAAAGTGTCCGGCACCGCTGCCGCAGTGACGCTAGCTGGCACCGAAGCAATGTGCAGAGCCAGCTGTCCTAGGGAAAAGGATTTCACGTGGGGTTTCCACGTGAGCTTGTCGCCCGGAACACGGTCCAAGACGCGCTTGGTCGTCTGCGCTTCCTGGTCCATCTCCATCAAAATTGAATCTGCAAGTCTCATACATACTCCTTTCGATGTTTTTCCGCATTTTCTCAAAATCCAAATTAAACCTTTTGCTGTCAGCAATTTTCGCGACTTGAAGTCCGCGATTGGCCGGAAACATTTTCAGCTAGGTAACGGTGCTGCCGTGCGGGGTGAACACGGGATCTTATCCTTTGTTTGAAGTTGCTGGATATTTCCCTGGTTTTGCTTTTTGAACGCAACTTGCCCGCGATAAGGGCCGTCAGTCCGCCAGTGGAGGTAACACCGGCGGCGAGCATTGCCACGTTTGCTAGACAGAATGGGCACATGGCGTCCTCCTCTATTGGACGGAGGCCGAACGGGACTGGGAGGACTCGGCATGCGATTTAATGCGGGACAGCATGTGCGACCAGCCAGTCGAGACGCCTTTACGTTGATCTTCGGTGAGCACACCGAGCGCGCTGTGACGGAAACTGATGAGCGTGCCGCCCTGCTCCTCTGACAAGCGGTATTGGATGTTCGAAATGAATGCGGAAGAAGCAAACAACGGACCGGTGATTTCGAGCAGCGTGGGCCGTTTGATGGCCTGAACGTTGCCCCAGAAATGGCCGTTGGAGTCGCCGAGGTCGCGGTACCATCTGCCGCCAGGCCAGGGCTCCAGCTTCATCTGCAAGGACTTGCCTTCAGGAGTTTCGTTGTAGGGGCCGAGCTGATCGAGCAGCGATTCGAACGTTTTTTCTAGCGATGCCTTCACGTGGATTTCCTGCGTGATGTTCAGCATCAGATCTTCCATTGATTTGACTTGTGAAGTCATGCTTCCTCCTGATTGGAAATACAGATTCCGTGAATTTACGGGCGGCTGTCCTTCTCCGCGCGTTCCTTGATTCTAAGCAGTTGGTGACTCCAAATCCGTTCGAATGTGCGGGTCCATTCATGTAGCGGCCGTATGGCCGCGGCTTCTGTGCGGTAGAGCATGTTGCGACCGTCACGGCGAGCTTTAACCAGGCCCACGTCGCGGAGAACGCGCAGGTGCTTCGAGACAGAGGGTTGTTCAAGACCGAGCGCAGCCACGATGTCGCCGACCGGGCGTTCGTCAAAGGCCAGAAAGGAAAGAATTTCGCGACGACGGGGTTCGGCGACGGCGTTGAAGGCGTCGGAGGTGGTGGAGGCGCGAGCCATGGAAGGATAATACATACCCATATGGGAATATGTCAAGCGACATTTTTGTAGGGCATCGAGGTACCAAGGAGAGCGTGAGCGGTTGGTGGCTGCCGACTCGGACGAAGAGAGATTATTCACTACGCGAGCCGACGGTTTCACAGGCGAAACGGAAAGGAAGGAATCGCTTTGCTTCGTTCAGAATGACGATTTCTAGGCTAAGGGCGTACTGAGGACGAGAGTTCCTGCTGTGACGGTTGGCTGGGGGTTGTGTGACTTCGACGGCGACAGTCCGCCACAAAAAGCGGAAGGGCGCACCGAAGGAATTAGAAAGGTCGGAAAAACGGCAGCCCCGGAAGGCAGCCGCAAAAAGAAACGGCGTTGGCGCGCTAGTCGGAGTGGGCGGGGGAGGGTTGCGGAGAGCGTGGCACGACGGCGTGGCGAATGCGGGTTTGGAAGCGATCGAGATAGAGATAGACGACCGGAGTGGTGAAGAGCGTAAGGAGTTGGCTGAGAATCAGGCCTCCGACAATAGCGATGCCGAGGGGGCGGCGCAGTTCGGAGCCGACACCTGTGCCAAGAGCGAGCGGGAGCGCTCCGAGGAGGGCGGCCATGGTGGTCATTAGAATCGGGCGGAAGCGCAGGAGGCATGCCTGATAGATGGCATCTTCGGGGGACATTCCCTGCTGCATTTCGGCCTGCACGGCGAAATCGATCATCAAGATGGCGTTTTTCTTGACGATACCGATCAAGAGAATGATGCCGATGAGGGCAATCATTGAAAGTTCGGTTTTTGTCAGCATCAGAGCGAGGAGAGCGCCGACACCGGCAGAAGGCAAAGTAGAGAGAATGGTGATTGGGTGGATGTAGCTCTCGTAGAGGATGCCGAGAATGATGTAAACAGCGGCGAGAGCCGTGATGATCAGGACGAGCATGGAGGACTGCGAGTCCTGAAAAGCCTGGGCAGTGCCCTGAAAGCCGCCGTGAACGGTGGGAGGCATGCCCAATTGCTGCTGGAGCTGCTGAATTTTTACGACGGCGTCGCCGAGAGCGAGGCCTTGGCCAAGATTGAAGGAAAGGGTGATGGACGGATAGAGACCCTGGTGATTTACAGAAAGCGAAGTGTTCGAAGGTTGGTAGTGAGCGAAAGAGCTGAGCGGAATCAGCGCGCCGGTGTTGGAAGGCACATAGATGTGATGGAGACCTTCTGGACCTTGCGTGTAATTGTTGGAGACTTCCAGTACAACGTGGTACTGATTCAGTCCTTTGTAAATGTTCGAGACCTGGCGCTGGCCGAAAGCATCGCCGAGCGTGTTATCGATGTCAGTCATATTGACACCGAGACGTGACGCGGTGTCTCGATCGATGACGAGTGAACTTTGCAGTCCCCGGACCTGCTGGTCGGTGTTGACATCGTAGATGCCCGGGAGCGTCTTCAGGCGATCCATCAAAATGGGTGCCCAATGGTTAAGGTCTGAGAGATTTTCCGCCTGCAATGTGTATTGATACTGCGCGCCGCCAAAACGTCCGCCGATGGTGAGGTCCTGTACGGACTGCATAAAGAGAGTGGCGCCGGGAATTCTGGAGGTTTTCCCGCGAAGGCGCGCGATGACCTGATCGGAACTTACTTTGCGTTCGTTGAGCGGCTTGAGCTGCGCAAACATTCGCGAGGTACTGGTACCGTTGCCGCCACCAGTAAACGCCGTAACAGTGTCCACAGCAGGATCCTGCATCACGATCTCATTGAATTGCTTGAGCTTTTCGGACATGGCCACGAAGGAAATATCCTGGTCGCCCTGAATGTAGCCGTTGATGCGGCCGGTGTCCTGCTGGGGGAAGAATCCTTTGGGAACTGCGTAGTAGAGATAGCCGGTGAGAATGACAGTGCCGATGGTGATGAGAAGAACGACGAATTGGTAGCGAAGAACGACGCGGAGACAGCGATCGTATACGTGAACCAGCCCTTTGAAAATGCTTTCCGCGAGACGATAAGCGCGGCCATGTCCGCCTCGATCAATGCGGAGAAAATGAGCGCAGAGCATGGGAGTTGCGGTGAGAGACACAAAAAGAGAAACGCCGATGGCGACGCTCAGTGTCACAGCGAACTCGCGGAAAAGGCGGCCGACGATGCCTGGGAACATGAGGATGGGAATAAAAACGGCGACCAGCGAAGCGCTCATGGACAGAACAGTGAAGCCGATTTCCTTGGCGCCGAGCATGGTTGCGGCGAATGGCTTCATTCCGCCTTCCATGTGACGGGCAATGTTTTCGATGACGACGATGGCATCGTCCACCACGAAGCCGGTGGAGATGGTGAGAGCCATGAGAGAGAGATTGTCCAAGCTATAGCCGAACAGATACATCACGCCGAAAGTGCCAACGAGCGAGAGCGGAACGGCGATGCTGGGAATAACGGTGGCCCAGACGTTGCGGATAAAAACGAAAACAACGAGGATGACGAGCGTGATGGAGATGATGAGAGTGCGCTCGACATCGTGAATCGAGGCGCGGATGGTGGTGGTGCGGTCGATGGCTACATTGAGATGCAGGGATGGAGATATGGAGGCGCGAAGTTGTGGAAGGATCGCTTTGATGCGGTCCACAGTGTCAATCATGTTGGCGCCAGGCTGCCGAAATACCGCGAGGATGACGGAAGGCTCGCCGTTGGAGAGGCCAAGGTTGCGAACATCCTCGACGGAGTC
>DASYPF010000030.1:0-3800 GCA_036006905.1 Acidobacteriota bacterium | reverse complement strand
GGCGCAAAGTTCTCAACGACGTCTTTTGAAGTGGCAGTAAATGAACTTCTGCTCTTTTCCCAGTGGAGTGTGGTGATCTTCCCGGACACTTTCCTGCAGCTCGAAATCGCTTCCAAACTCTGTGTCCAATGCTTCCACGTTGTATCTCAACACATTCAGGCCGCTGCACTGTGTAGGACCGTCGGCCGCAAACGTCGCGATGATGACATGGCCGCCCGTCCTGACAGAGCGCCGCGCCGCTCGGATATATTGTTGCCGGTCCGCCGTCTGCGTCAAAAAATGAAATACCGCTCGGTCGTGCCAGAGATCGTAGTAGTCGGATGGCAGCGCTGCCCGCGTGATGTCGGCTTCCACCCACGTAACAGCATCCGCCTTTGCTGCAAGTCTCTCCCGCGCGGCCTGGAGTGCGGTTGGTGCGATATCCAGGACCGTAACCTGTCGAAATCCGCGGGCCAACAGCTCGTCAACCAGCATTGAGGCTCCGCCGCCGACATCGATGATCCGGCTGGTGGGCTCTATTCCAGCACTCTCAATGAGCCGCAGCGATAATTCCGGCCGCGCCTGGTACCAGCTCATTTCCGTGGAAGGTTTCTCCGCCCAGATCGCTTCCCAATGCGCTTTGCCATCCATGATTTGAAGAGAGTGCTTGTGATTAATTGTTGCCCAAAAGCGGCAACGTCTCAATCTGATTTCGATGCATAGGCTTTGACCAGTCGATAGAGGAACTCCTGCCCTTCATAGAGCTCCTTTACGCCCATGCGCTCGTCTTTGCCATGCGAGCGGTTGTCGTCGATCTCCGTAAACAGGCCGGACACTCCGTAAACCGGAATTCCCTCCTGGCGGAAATAGAGGCTGTCGGTAGCTCCCGTGCCCATGATGGGAATCACCGGAATCCCGGCCCACATCATTTCGGTGACGGCTTCGACGGGCCGAAGGATCTCCGGCTTCAAAGGCGACGGCGGGCTTGGTTTTGGTTCTTTGATGAACGACAAAGCGATCCTGTCGTCAGCCAGTACCCTGCGAAGCGTCTGGTATATCTCCTTGGCTGACTCTTGTGGGAGGATTCGGCAGTTGACGACCGCCTGAGCTGTTTGCGGCAATGCATTATCAGCATGTCCGGCTTCCAGCCGAGTAGCAACGCATGTGGTGCGCATCATGGCGTTGTAATATGGCGACGCGGAGAGGCGAGAAACGGCCGCTGGATCCATCGGCGCTTTTGCGACCGCTTTCATGTCGGCGGCAATTTGTCCCTGTTCGATTGCCGCCATGCGTTGAAAGTAAGCGCGTGTCACTTCATTCAGGTTGACTGGGAAATCAAAGCTGGCCAACCGATCAAGCCCACCAGTCAGATGATAGATTGCGTTGTCCTTGGATGGCAGGGAACTATGGCCTCCCGGGCTCTTCACTTCCAGGCGGAAGCTTTGATAAACCTTTTCGCTCGCTTGGACGCCGTTAAAGAGCGGTTTACCTTTTCGCTCGCGTCCACCGCCGCCTTCGTTGATGCCGAACTCTGCGTCGACCAGCCTGCGATGATTCTTGATCAGCCAATCGACCCCGTTGAAATCACCGCCCTCCTCATCCGCCGTGAGAGCCAGGATGATGTCGCGGTCTGGTTTGAAACCCTCCTGCTTGTATCGGATCAAATTGGCGACAAAAATGGCTGCCATCGCTTTGTCATCTATGGCGCCGCGTCCGTAGAAGTAACCATCTCGCTCAGTGAGTTTGAACGGATCGAGGCCTTCCGACCAGTCTTCCTGGCGTGCTTCGACCACATCCAGGTGAGCCAATAGGAGCAACGGCCTGCGAACGCCGCTTCCGCGCAGGCGCGCTACCAGATTGCCCTTGCGCGCATTCCCGGGATGCACCAACACTTTCGCATCTTCGGAGGAGAAGCCTGCGGCCTGGAGCCCTGCCGCCATCGCTTGTGCTGCCTGCGTTGTATCGCCTACAGAGTCGGTGGTATTGATCTCGATCAGTTCCTTGTAAATATCGCGCAGCAATTGTCGGTGGGGTAGGGCTTGTGCGTGCGCCAACGGTGCTTCAATGAGCAGTAACAGCAGAAGTCTAAGGCTTAGAAGCTTCCGACGACCTGCACCCATCTCAACTTTCTTCATGTGAAAGGGTCCCTTATCGAGGTTCACAAGATTTTTTCACCGCGGAGGCGCAGAGGTCGCGGAGATGGCGCGGAGAAGCTCTGCGAACCTTTGCGCTCTCTGCGTCTCTGCGGTGAGGCTTCCCCCCCCCGTTCTGGAAATCAGAAAATATACCACAGGCAAAAAAATCTTTCGCAAATTCCGCCGCCCGCCAGTTCTGTTAAGCATGAAAAGACGCCAATTCCTTTTAGGTACGATTCTGAGCAGAGGCCTATTCTCAGAAACCCGCGGTTTTGATGTCGAGATAATGGAGGTGTTTGCTGTCAGCGGTGGCGGCTCGGCGCTGCTGGTACATCACGGCGATACAGCCAGTCGCGCCGAATTCGCACGCTGGCTTCATGTCCACAACCGGAGCGAGGTTCGATGTCAGCTTCCCCACGGAAGAACAGTCAGAGGCCAAATCTTTCGTTTGAAGATGTGTTTTGGTCGGGGATTGCTTCTAACCGGGGAACGCGTGGACGTGCAGCCCAAAGGCAAAATACGTATCGAAATCGAGTGAAGAAACTGTCGCCTTAGGCGATCTGTACTCAGCTATGTCCTATGTTAAAATTCGACGTCGGGGAATTCTTCCTATGGCCGAAGGGGCGATCCAGTTTACCTACGACGATTACCTATCGTTTCCCTACGATCTTAAGATCCACCAGATCGTTGAGGGAGAGCACTACGTGAATCCCTCACCTGTGCCGTACCACCAGGCCATCTCCGGAAGACTATTTAGAATACTGGCTGATTTTGTCGAATCCCGCAATCTCGGCCAGGTTTTTGCCGCGCCTATAGACGTTGTCCTGTCAAATATCAATGTGGTTGTGCCCGATATTATTTTCATTTCTCGCGAAAAGGAGCGGATTATTGGGGAGAAGTGTATTTCCGGGCCTCCTGATCTAATTGTCGAAATTTTGTCTGAAGGCACAAAGAAACTGGACAAAGATTTAAAATCAAAGCTGTACGCCAAGTTTGGCGTTATGGAGTACTGGATCGTTGATCCCAAGGAGAAGGCGATCACAGTTTGCAGGTTTTCAAACAAGCGTTATCAGACGACAATTTTCACGGCTGCCGAAGAACTGACTACCCCGACATTCTCCCGTCTTCGCATCAGCTTGGTAGATATTTTCCGAAGATAAACGGAAGAGTCACCGGAGACCAGTTATGCGAACCTTTCACCACACGGGCGTGATCACCGACGAACGGCATTCTGGTGAGCTTTACGTGGAGCAGACCAAAGTTTGGATCACCAATCCGGACAGCCACCCATACCGCATTGAGTACCTGCGGTTTGAGCCCGACTCGCCCGTGACCGGTCCGGTCCGGAATCAATGTCATACGGCTTACACCGTCGATAACCTGGACAAGGCGATCGAGGGCCAGAGAGTGCTCCTTGGACCGTTTGACGCCCTTGAAGGTTTGCGGGTCGTATTTGTGGAACAGGACGGAGCCGTTGTTGAATTCATGGAGTTCAGCAAGGGACGAAAGCAGATCAGCTAAATGTTATCAGTTTGCTGAAACCGTTTAATTTTGTTCATCATTTTTGCAAGTCTCTGGACCGGCCGAGCGCCACGCGTCTCCGTGCCTACTTTGTGACACAAACGTGTCACATCTTGTTTTTTTGGACAAGAAATTTTAACCACCAAGGACACCAAGGACACAAAG
>DASYPF010000029.1:0-9507 GCA_036006905.1 Acidobacteriota bacterium | reverse complement strand
TGTCCTGCTGCTCGGTTTTGGTCAGGATTAAGACGGCCTCGCTCGGAGTCAGAAAGAGCGTGTGTCCGGCGCCGTGGGAAAGAAACTTCACGCGCGGATCGGTCTGACCCTGGTTTGTTTCAAAGTACAAGGGCAGCCTTGCATACGATTCACTTACTCTTGTTTGCGAGTGGGCTCCCGACTGCGACGGGGCAACACTTCGGTTTTTCGGGGCATCAAACGAGTTCCCAGCTTCGCCCATGCTCGTTGCTGATAAGGCCACCAGCCCCGTGAAGAGCAACACGATGTGGAGAAAAAACCGCGTCCTTATACGAGATTTCACACTGCCTCCTCAGGCTGGAAGGGATGAAAGCATGGTTTGCGAGGCTGTTCAATACGAAGGAATTGGTAGCACTGCCTAGGGTATTCTCCTGATGAAAATTAAACCACGGGGAACACTGGGGACACGGGGAGATAAGGATTCTTCTATCAGCAACATCATAGGGCAATGGAGCAGTCGCTTCCGGTCCCCGTGTCCCAGTGTTCCCCCTGGTTCATTGAGGCGCCTCAGGAAAATCCCGTAGGAGTTACCCGGAAGAATCCCTAGGGAATCTTACAAATTCATGCGTATTGAATGCTTGTTGCAAGCATGTTTACATCATTCCAGCCTGAGGAGGCAGTATGAAATCTCATTCACAATACGCCATAGCCAGCCGCGTTTGGCATCGCTGATGCCGAACCGAGCGAGTGTCGAGAGGCTCGACCCGTGCGGAACGGATGGGCACGGCCTCACTCAGGAAACAAATCACTATTACCTTCGCCGAGGAGGCGTAAAGGAAAGGAGAAACAAAATGTTAATGCTTTTCGAATACCTCAAGAGACTGCGCACGGATGAACGTGGGCAAACGGTCGCGGAATACGCTATCTTGCTCGTCCTGATCGCGATCGCAATATCGGTTGCCACGCCAGGAATCAAAGACAACATTCTAAGCGTGTTTACCCGGCTGGGCACAGAGCTGGCCAAGTAGAGTTCGGTTCAGGCGTTACGGAAGTTTCCAGGGGGAAGCAAATCCGTTGTGCCGCGTAAACTACCGCAGGCACGCTCAGGATGAGTCGCCGCACCGAAACGACGGCCGGCGATGAAGTTGCGTGAACGGTGGGCCCCGGTCATCGGAAGTAGCGGTTTTCTAAAGCTGAGTTGGGCAACCTCGTGTTGCGATCTTCTGAAGTTCGCGAAGGGCTCACGGTATGTCGCGAACCGTTGAGGCATTCGACGAGGTTGCCCCAATCCATCCGCTGGTTGCGGGGGGAAATCCATGGAACATTACGTCCAGTCGACGTGTGTCCAAGATAAAAAACATTCGCAGAAGGGAGTCGCTGTCATTGAGGCGGCACTGACACTACTGGCCCTGTTTGTGCTTTTGTTTGGCATCATGGAGAGCGGTCGTTTTCTCGGCGTGTACCAAATCGCTACCGATGCGGCAGTCGAAGGCGCCCGCTTTGCAATCACTCCCGTCAGCGGGACCAGCACGCTGCCGTCCCAAGCAGAAATCAGTGACAAGGTGAAACAGAAAATTGAGGCAGGCGGCATTCCGACTCAAGACGTCACCGTCAACATCAATCAGACGTTGGAACAGCAGTACGGGGTTGTTCCCACGCAGCTGACTGAGGTCCAGGTTTCCGTCCCATACCATGTGATGTCGCTAGCGATGTTCAAAGATCTGAGCATCACTATTTACTCGGACGCGTTAATGCGCAATGAGACTAGTCAGTAATCCTTTTAACAGAATCCGATTGTATGAGGGCGCTGAAAATCGCCTCTTGTTAATGAAGGCAACACGCGTCGGCGAGCGAGGCACTGCGTTGGTTGAGTTTGCGCTGGTGCTTCCCGTTCTCGCATTGCTTTTTGTGACGGTTATTGATCTTGGCCTGGTGCTTCGCGATTACCAGGTGCTGCAGGACGCCGCGCGTGAGGGCGCGCGTTTCTCGGCGCTTCCGAAAAACTGGATGGACCCGCAAAATTCTGCCGTCACTGAGCAAGTGATTAAACAACGGGTAATTGATTATCTGCGGCAGCAGAAGATCACTGTCACTGCAGAGAATATTACAATCGATCAACTTTACCCCATTCCGATGGGGACCATCACCGGATTCGGATCCAATGTGACCGTGTCATATTCGCGGTCGTTATTTGTTGGTGGAGGATCGCTGCTGCCGGTGGGTCAATTAACACTGGTAGGGCGCGCGGTGTATCGAAACCTCTATTAGCGGCCTTAGCCACGTTCCGCCCCCGGGCGGGACGGCGAGGAGTGTGTCAAATGAATAGAAAACGAATGTTGATCGTTGCGGCATTTGCAACTGTGCTAAGCGCGATCGTAAGTTGGATGGCTTATCGTGTTCTGCAGAACCGTTTGGGCCCGAATGCGAATCGAACCGTCCCCATCCTTGTCGCTGGCGAGCAGCTTTCTATTGGTACTCGACTCATGCCACGGCAGGTGCGCCTCGCCACATGGTCCAAAGCGATGCCGTTGCAAGGCAGCTTCTCAGATCCCAAAGAGATAATCGGCCGAGGTGTCGTCGTGCCGATGGTGCCCAATGAACCCGTCCTGGAGGCCAAGCTTGCTCCCAAAGAAGGGGGCGCCGGCCTTACTTCAGCGATTCCGGAAGGGATGCGAGCCATGGCCGTCAAAGTTAACGATGTCATCGGTGTCGCCGGTTTTGTGCTGCCCGGCACCCACGTCGACGTGATCCTGACCGGTTCGGCTTGGGCCGGCAGCCATGAGAATACCGCCGCAAGAGTCATTCTGGAGAATATACAAGTTTTGGCCGTGGGCCAGAATTTGAGGCAGGACGTCGACGGAAAACCTCAGAACGCCCAGGTTATTACGCTTCTGGTTACTCCTGAGGATGCCCAGAAGCTATCGCTCGCCTCAATGGAGGGCCGAATTCAGCTTGCGCTGCGCAACCCGATGGACTTGAAATCGGCAAGACCGGCGGCGGTTCACAAAGCGGCATTGTTCGGAAAATCGCTCTGGCAATCGGACGAATCAACCCGATTCACTCCAGTGGAGCGTGAAGCAGCGCCGCGTGTTCAACACACCGTACTTCACGGGTCGGAATCAAAATCACCGGCTCGAGCGACTCATGTGGCGGCGCGAGCGGCCGCGGCGGTTCAAAAGGTGGTATCTGTTGAATTGATCCAGGGAAATACAAGACAAATGATGACTTTCGAAAAGGTACAGTGAACAGAGCTGGCTGGCGGTGCTGATTGTGGAGAGAAAGGATGCAAAGTAAAGGATCCCATAATCGCTTTTCAAGGATTCTGCTCTGCCTGTTGCTGACCCCCCTTGCCCCGCATCAGATGCAGGCCCAAGGGCAGCAGGGCGGGCTGCCTGAACCCGCTCCCCAGTTCGCCCTGCCCGCAATGGAAGGGCCCATGATACTGCGAATGCTTGCCGGCAAGTCACTGGTGGTTAATTCTCCCGAGATGTTAAAACGCGTTTCTGTAACTGACCCGGCGGTCGCTTCGAGCGTCATTATTTCTCCCAATCAAGTCTTGATTCACGGCCATGCGCCCGGCACGGTCACATTGCTCCTGTGGGATGAACGGGAAAGAACGCGCTCGTTTGATCTGCAGGTGGAGTTCGATCTGGCGGCCATTCGCGAGATCATTGCTCGAAGTTTCCCCAAAGAGAGCATCCAAATCACGCAATCGGGGTCTTCCCTTCTTGTTAGCGGAAAGGTTTTCTCAAAAGACGTAGCCGATCGGATTTTGGCGCTGCTTCAAACGCAGACGAAAAATGTGGTCAACCTGCTTGAGATCGCGGAGAAAGACAGCGACGAAGTGTTGCTGCAGGTTCGTTTCGCTGAAGTAGAGCGTACTGCGATTCAACAGATCGGGTTGAATATCATCAGCACCGGAGCGGCCAATACTTTTGGTTCTGTCTCGACACAGCAGTTCGAACAGATTCGAGGCAACGTGGGATCTGTCCCGCTGAACGTCCAACTCCCTGGAGGGACTGGGGCTCAGGGCGGCAGCCTGGTTACGGGAGCAATCGGAAATAAGCTGCCAGCGTCTCCCGGGATTTTTGGATTGAGCGACTTGCTAAACATCTTTGTATTCCGGCCTGACCTTAATCTGGGCGCCACGATCCGCGCTCTGGAACAAAAGAACCTGCTGCAGATACTTGCCGAACCAAACTTGCTCGCGCTGGATGGACGGGAGGCAACTTTTCTCGCGGGCGGCGAATTTCCTTTTCCCGTCGTCCAGGGCGGAACGAACTTCACTGCAGTGACGATTCAGTTCCATGATTTCGGAGTGAGGTTGAAGTTTACTCCCAATATTTTGTCGGACGGCAGGATCCGATTGAAAGTAGAACCGGAGGTAAGCTCTCTGGATTTTTCTAATGCGCTGACGATCTCGGGTTTTCTTGTACCCGCGCTGTCGACGCGCAAGGCCCAGACCGAAGTGGAATTGCGTGACGGACAGAGCTTCGCAATCGCAGGCCTGATTGATAATCGCTTAACCGAAGTGGCCTCGAAGATACCTGCGTTGGGTGATATTCCGATTATAGGAAAGCTGTTCAGAAGCCGCAATTTAAACCGGGCCAAAACCGAGTTGCTCGTGATGATAACGCCGACACGGGTAAAACCTTTGGCCCCAGGGCAAGTCCCACCCTTGCCCGGTTTTGTCAGACCTTTCCTGGAGGGCGGAAAGTTCGATGGGAAGGTGGGGGAAGTTCCGCCGGGGACGGGACAAAAGCCGCCGCCGTAAACGATGCCAGCCTTCGTTTCTCTCCTCGACGAGCGAAGCACTGGCGCGGCAGAGGCTGCCTGGATAATGACGGGAGCTACAGTGTGGTGAGAGGAATGCGCAACACCGATCAAAGAGGTTACGTTTTGGCCACCGCAGCGATCACGCTGGCCGTGCTGCTGGGATTCGCCGCTCTGGCCGTTGATGTGGGCGTGCTCTACGGCGCCCGAGCCGACGCTCAGAGGGCGGCCGACGCGGCCGCCTTGGCGGGGGCATTCACGTTCGTCTTGGATTCGGGCGCGTCGCAGCCTGATCTTGCACGAGATCACGCGATTAAAACTGCCGTAACCAACAGCATAGTGGGTGCGCCCATTCAGGAATCAGACGTGACTGTGGATGTAGACGTTGACAATCGCGTTGTTAACGTCCGAATTAGCCGAAATCAGCCGACGATTTTTGCGCGCGTTCTGGGCTCTACCGGAGTTTTGGTCGCGGCCGGGGCAGCGGCGGAAGCCGGCACCCCGGGCCAGGGACCCGGCACACCGAAGGCGGCCGGTTCTCGGTGTGCAAAACCATGGTTTATTCCCACCACTTTCCTTTTACCTGCCGGAACCAACTGCACGACGGCGTGTAACTCGAGAGTGTTAAGCAGCAAGATGCTTTTGCAGAACGGGGAGCCCACACCCTACGCGCTTTCACAAATTGGCCAGCGCTATACGTTGCATGTAATGCAAGACGGAGTTTCTGCCATCCAGCTCGATGCGGCCGGCGCGGGCGAATATCGCGACAACGTCGCAGCCTGTGCCGATACCCCTGTGCTTTGTGGAAATACCTATCCGATCGAGCCGGCTAATGTAACCAGCGCGACACTACAGGGCGTTAATCTGTTAGTGGGCAACCCAGCGCGATTTCAGTTTGTTGAGCGTAACCGTTATAGGGACCAAACGGGAATAGAGACCGATACTACACCGGGTCTGATCGCGGCGCCGATCTGGGATGTATGCGCCTACTGTCCCACTGCGTCGACCACGAGCATGTCCGTTAACGGATTTGCACTGCTGTTTATTGAAGATTCCAATGGTGTGGACGTGGACCTCAGGCTGATCTCAATTTTCGGCTGCGGCGATTTGGCGCTTGGCGCCAACGGTGAAACCGGACCTTACTCGATTCCGGTGCGATTGGTGCGCCTGACTGTATAGCCAAGAGGAAGGGATTCAAATGGCAATAGCGACGATCAACGTGGGAATCATGGCTCCCTCGCAGGAGACGCGCGATCTCCTGCGCAATCAGGTGACGGCGAGTAAATCAACAATTGTGGCGGCCGAAGCCGAGCAGTATTGCACTGCTTCCACCGACCCGGTCGTGCGACGATTTCTGGACACCGCAGCGGGATTGATTTTTGTGGACATGCAAGATCCACACAAGGCGATTCGATCGCTCCAGGTCTTGCACGCCAGTATTCCTTCAAGCTGGCTAATTGCCTGCTCCGACGTGAATGACCCACAGCTGATTATCGACACAATGCGAGCGGGAGCCCGCGAATTTCTTGTCAAACCCATTATGGCCGCGCAATTGTCCCAGGCACTGGAGCGCTACCTGGCCGATACACAACACGCAAACAATGTCGGAGGAATCGGCCAGATCTACGCTGTCACTACGGCCAAAGGCGGCGCCGGCGCAACTTCAGTTGCCATCAACCTGGCTGCTTGTCTTAACGAAGCATCCGAAAATCGAGTGGCGTTGATTGACTTGAATTCACCTGGCGGAGACGCGGCTGCGTATCTAAGCATAAAACCGCAGTTCACCGTTTCAGATGCCCTGAGTTCAGCGTCTCGGCTCGATCCGGTATTGCTGGAAAGCTACATGAGCCGCGCGTATGGCCTTTCAGTGCTGCCAGGGCCGAAAGAATTTCAGCCCAGGCACATGCCGGACCTGTATGAGTTGGCCAAATTGCTGGAAGTTGCGGCGCAGACCTACACTCATGCCATCCTGGACCTTCCCTCCTCATGGGATGAGGACTACACGCGGATTTTAACGGAAATGTCAGACGGCATCATTGTGGTCCTTACGCCGGAGTTACCCGCGCTGTGGCGCACGCATCGCTTGCTGCAATTCTTGAAAACCTCCGGCGGAACAGAGAAATTGAAATTGGTTCTAAATCGCTGTGGCACTGCCGATGAAATCACGAATAGCGATATCGAAAAAGCGTTAAGCCATCCGGTCTACTGGAGGCTGCCCAATAATTATAACAGCGCGATAGAAGCGATAAATTCAGGTAAGCCGCTGGTTTCTTTAAATCATTCGGCGCTGGCGCGAAGTTATCACGAACTTGCCTTTCGGCTGGCTGGAATTGTGGTGCCAGAGAAACGGCGCCGGCTTTTTGAGCGTCTGTTTGACAAAGCGGGAGGTAGCTAATGGGACCTGCGAAACTTGTCAGCATCAACTACAAACAACTTAAAGCCAGCCTCCACTCCAATGTGCTGGATCAGATTGATCTAGAGAGTCTAAACCGGTTGGATGAAGAAACGAGGCGCGAGCAGATCCGCAAAGTGATCCGAGACACGTTGCAGCGCGAGAAAACGCCGCTGGCGTTTTCCGAACGCGAACAGATGGTTCAGGAGGTGCTGGACGAGCTATTCGGCCTCGGTCCCATCGAGGCGCTGCTTGCCAATCCTGACATATCCGACATTCTGGTCAATGGAGCGCGCCGCGTTTACATCGAGCTTCACGGAATTTTGGAGAAAACCGATATTCAATTCAATGATGATCAGCATCTGATGCGAATCATCGAGCGCATAGTTTCGCGGGTAGGAAGGCGCGTCGACGAGTCGTCACCCATGGTGGATGCGCGTCTGCCGGATGGATCCCGCGTCAACGTAATTATTCCGCCGGTGGCGCTGGACGGGCCGACACTTTCGATCCGCCGTTTCGGGCACGACGTACTCGCCGCACCAGAGCTGGTGCAAAACAACACACTAACGCAGGAGATGTTGGATTTCCTGACCGCTGCGGTCAAGGCGCGACTCAATATCCTGATCTCAGGCGGCACGGGTGCGGGAAAGACGACGCTGCTGAACGCTTTGTCTGCCTTCATTCCAGCATCAGAGCGGATCGTCACAATCGAAGACGCCGCCGAATTGCAGCTCAAGCAGGAGCACACAGTACGGCTGGAAACTCGGCCCCCGAACATCGAGGGAAAAGGAGCCATCAAGCAGCGCCAGTTGGTGATAAACGCGCTGCGCATGAGGCCAGATCGTATCGTGGTTGGTGAGGTTCGAGGAGAGGAGGCCGTCGATATGCTGCAGGCGATGAATACCGGCCATGAAGGTTCGCTGACGACTATTCACGCCAACACTCCTCCAGATGCGCTCAGCCGGCTGGAGATTATGGTTGCCATGGCGGATCTGAATTTGCCGGACCGCGCCATACGCCAACAGATTGCCTCTGCCATCCATGTCATCGTTCAGGTTGCCAGATTAAATGACGGATCGCGCAAGGTCACTAGTATCTCGGAAATCACAGGCATGCTGGGCGAAAATGTCGAGATGCAGGAAATCTTTCAGTACGAGCGGCACTGGGATGAAAGAAATATCGCGCAGGGGAGTTTTCGAGCAACCGGTGTGGAGCCCAGGCTTCGCCGCAAACTGTACGAGTCGGGCATAGACCTGCCGAGGGGAGCATTTCCGCGCAGGTGTGCTGGTTGATGGGGTTATGACAATTACCGTTCTCAGCGCCTTAATTTTTTTGGTTGTGTTCGGATTGAGCGTCAGTGCCGGTTACTTCTTCGTGGAAGCTCCAGCACGCAGAAAGAAACTGCTCAACCGATTGGATAGCATTAAAGGGTCTACCACGCCTTCGCCCAACAACGCCGCGGCGGAAATCGTGCGCCAGGACGTTCTCAGCCGTATTCCCGCCGTCGATGCGGCGTTGTCGCGTGTCCCGGGAATTTCCAAGCTGCAGCTTTACCTCGAACAGGCCGAGATGCGGATGACCGTCTCCACGCTGCTGGTGCTATCTGGATCGTTGGCTCTGGTTCTATACGCAAGCGCGCTGCTGGGCGGCATCTCCCTGTTATCGGCGATTCTGATAGCGGGGACTGGAGCCGCCGTTCCCTTTGTCGTGGTGTCGTTTAAGCGGCAGCGTCACTTCGCGCGTTTTGAACAATTCTTTCCTGACGCCATTGACCTGCTGGCGCGCGCCGTTCGTGCCGGCCATTCCATTGTCACGGGACTGGAACTGATTGCGGAGGAATTGCCAAATCCCGTCGGAGAGGAATTTCGGATTGTATATGAACAAAACAATCTGGGAATGCCGGTAAGAGAGGCGCTGCAGGATCTGGTGGTACGCGTGCCGCTTCCGGATGTTCGCGTCTTTACCACCGCTCTCCAGATCCAGCGCGATTCTGGAGGTAATCTGGCAGAGATCCTGGACAATTTGTCTCATGTCATTCGCGAACGTTTTAAGATCCAGCGCCAGATAAAAGTTCTGACAGCACAAGGCAGGCTCACGCTTTATCTGCTGACGGCGCTGCCGCCCCTTACGGCAATTTTGATGTTCATTTTTAACCGCCCGTACATAATGCGGCTATTCACGGATCCGCTGGGGCAGCAGGCGCTGGTTTTGGCAGTTGTGCTGCAGCTTATCGGATATGCGGTGATTCGAAAAATCGTCCACATCAGGGTGTGAATGTCGAATGACGAGTGGTCGAAGGGCGCCCAATTTCGGATTGCGGATTTGGGATTGCGGATTTCGTATTTTGTTCTCCTTTGCAGAGG
>DASYPF010000028.1:0-3606 GCA_036006905.1 Acidobacteriota bacterium | reverse complement strand
TCAGAACCGCGGGCGTTAGCCCGCGCTGCGACTCTTTACAGATTTTGCCCAAAAGTTCAAAGTTCTGCGGGCTGACGCCCGCGGTTCTGACGTGGGCGGATGGGGTTTGATTCTCCGCGCGCGGCCTGACGGCCGCGGTTCTGACGTGGGCGGATCGGTTTGATTCTCGCGCGCGCTGCACGTCGCATTCGAGGCATTCCGCATTCGCCATTCCGCATTCGTCATTCCACATTCCGCAGTCACTCTGGTTGACTCAGAGTTAGACTTCTATATTAGTATACTCATATGAGTTACCGCCTGCAGGTTTTGATTCCGGAAGGATTGGACGCACGTGTACGGAAGGCGGCCCAGAGGTCGCGGCTTTCCAAGGGCGCTTGGGTGCGACGAGCCATCGAGCGCACCCTGGCCGAGGATAGCGATAAGGGCGACGCGCTGGAAAGGCTCTCCAGCTTGGGCGCGCCCACCGGGGACATCGAGCAGATGCTGGCGGAGATCGAGGCGGGCCGGCGCTAATGGTCTTTGTGGTTTCAAATATCCCGATGTATGTCGCCGGGCGGGACCATCCGTTTCGCGAGCCCGCCCGACGGTTTTTGGCAAAAGTTCGCTCGGGCGAAGTGGAAGCTTGCACCAGCACGGAGGTATTGCAGGAGATTCTTTATCGCTACGCTGCCCTGCAGCGGCTGGACTTGGCCCGCGACGTTTATGACCTGTTTGTGAACCTCTGCCCGGTTGTGTTTCCTGTGACCCTGGCCGATACGGACAAGGCCAAGGAGATCCTCAGTGGAAAACGGAGAGTGGGAGTCCGCGATGCCATTCATGCTGCCGTCATGTTCAACAACGATGTAAGAGTCATTGCCACATTTGACTCTGGCTTTGACCGCTTCAAGGAAATCGAACGGCTCCGGCTCTCTTGAAGTCCCGCAAAGCGGGCGGCGGTAAAGTCAGACCTCATGTCCTGATTGCGCCTCATATCTCCAAAACGCATGCGGCTGAATAATGTCTATGTCCTTGAATCGGTGCAGTGCAAGCAGATCCTGATCACCGGTTATAAGACACTGGCACCGGCCCGCTAGGGCCGTTCCCAAGATTGGGTCATCCTGTGGGTCCTTGCAAACACTTTCCCCCAGATCCAGCGGTTTGACAATTTTCATACGACTCGTTAGCAGTTTGAGTGCCGCAGAGACGTCAGGTTGGGGAATCCCGAATTTCGATGTGAGGTTTCTGCGAAATTCCTCCAAGATGAACTTTGAGATAACCAATTCATGGCGGAGGATGCAGTACTCAAGCAATTCGGCACAGGTTCCCCGAGATATGAAGGCGGCGATCAAAATATTGGTGTCGAGGACAAGCCTCACGACACGCGATCAAAGACATCTTGGTCCGTATAGACACCCCGCGACTGGGCCTTGGCTACCATCCGAGTACGTAGTGACCGGAACTGCCGCAGAAAAAGGTAATCGCGCAGGGACTCTCGAACAACATCGCTCCTGGTTACCCTCTCTCTTTTCGTCACTCGGTCCAGTTCCTCTTTGATTTCCTTAGGAAGGCTGATTGTAATGGTTTCTCTCACGTGGATTTCTCCTGTAATACAAACTATTACAGCCCGCAGCCCCGTTGTCAAGTCCGCGAAGCGGACGAATAACAGTAGCCGGGGGTGCCGACGCGCGCAGCGCGAGGCACCCCCGGTCAGCGACCCCCAAAATCGCCGGACCGCGTAAGCGGTCCCATTAGGTTCGCCAGACATCGGTGCCTCAATCCCAGGCGATGTTTTTGTGTTGTGAGGTTAGGAAATGCAGGTGCTCTTCGGTCCCATTGACTTCAATGCAGTGGCTGCCGAGGAATTTGCGAAGAGAAAATGAAGGGAAAATGGGACCGCTTGCGCGGTCCGATTCGGGTGGGGTATCCCTGACCGGGGGTGGCGCGCGCAGCGCACGCCACCCCCGGCTACTGCTATTAGTCCGCTTCGCGGACAGGCCCCGCTTTGCTGGGCCACTGTCGTGCTCCCCAGTCGGGACGCAGCCGGCTTCCACTTTCAACGATCATCTTTTATACTTCACCTAAAACATGCCTCTTCAATCCGGAACTAAGCTAGGCCGTTACGAAATCCTTTCGCCGCTTGGCGCCGGCGGAATGATGATTCAATGAACCAATGACTGTAACCTCCGGCACCCGGTTCGGTCCTTACGAAATCCTCTCGCCCATCGGAGCCGGCGGGATGGGAGAGGTGTATCGGGCCAACGACACACGGTTGGATCGAATAGTTGCCATCAAGGTTCTGTCCCCACACCTTTCCGGTGACTTGGAAGGCCGCGAGCGATTTGTGCGCGAAGCGCGCACCATTTCCAGCCTGAATCACCCCCACATTTGCACGCTCTTCGATGTAGGCAACCAGGACGGCGTTGATTTTCTTGTCATGGAATATCTGGAAGGGGAGACGCTGGATAAGCGGCTGGCCAAAGGGCCGCTTCCCCGTGATCAAGTGATGCGTTACGCCATTGAGATTTCCGATGCATTGGATAAGGCGCACCGCCAAGGAATTATTCACCGAGATCTGAAACCAGCCAACATCATGTTGACCAAGTTGGGCGCCAAGCTGCTCGACTTTGGCCTTGCTAAGCTGCGCCAAACAGGATCTGGCCCTCTATTGGCAAACCTGTCAACGTTACCTACGGAGGCCCACGATTTGACTTCGAAAGGGACTGTCCTCGGTACGTTTCGCTATATGGCGCCCGAACAGTTGGAGGGAAAGGAAGCCGACGCCCGCACAGATATTTTTGCGTTTGGCCTTGTAGTCTACGAGATGGTAACGGGGCGGAAGGCATTTGAGGCCAAGAGTCCGGCGAGCTTGATCGCTGAAATACTTTCGGCCGAGCCGCCTCCAATTTCAAATTTGCAGCCTTATGCTCCTGCAACACTGGATCGTGTGGTCAGCAAATGTCTGGCGAAAGATCCTGACCTTCGATGGCAGAGTATGCATGATCTGACCAGCGAGTTGCAATGGATCGCAGAGGGCGGATCGAAGGTCGGGGCCGCTGCGCCGGGCCCGATGGGCGCCGCTGCGCCTTACAGAACGCGCGAGCGATTTCTGTCGTTTCCCACGGTTCTCTTTTTTATTTCGACATTGGTTCTCGCGCTTGTAGTGGCTTATTTACTGCGCCGGACGCCGGTTGTTCATCCCATTCGTCTTGCTCTTTTGCCGCCGGAGAAGGCGACTTTTGAGAGCTTTGCCGCTTCACCCGATGGGCGCTCGGTTGCGTTCGCCGCACATTCTGAGGGCAAGAATCTTCTCTGGGTTCGTTCGCTCGATTCGGCTTCCCCTCAGCCGCTGCTGGGAACCGAAAGCGCGTATTATCCCTTCTGGTCGCCCGACAATCGCTTCATTGGATTCTTCGTGCAGGGGAAGCTCAAAAAGATTGAGGTTTCAGGTGGCCCTGCTCAAGCGTTGTGCGACGCGCCGGACGGCCGGGGTGGCGCCTGGAACCGCGAAGGCGTGATTATCTTCGTGCCCAATCCAAACAGCCCCGTTTACCGTGTTTCCGACTCTGGCGGTGAGACCACGCCGGTGACGACGCTGGACAAAACACATCAGGTGGATACTCATCGATG
>DASYPF010000027.1:0-3801 GCA_036006905.1 Acidobacteriota bacterium | reverse complement strand
GAAGGCGCGAAGAACGCGAAGGTTTGTGTTGACCCGGAACCCTACAAGTTGGCATATCCATCGCGCAGTCATCCATTGAAGGATGACTGGATGATGTCGAACTTATGATTCTTGATTTGATCAGCTTCGCGTTCTTCGCGCCTTCGCGGTGAGTGTTTTTCAACATCCTGCTAGAGGCCCAATATGAAAGCACCTCGTAATTGTCAAAAATGTCTAATACTCATCGTCATCGCTTGTTTCGCCGCCCTGCTGCAAATACCCGGCAGAGCCGGAGCTCAACCGCCACGCCGCCCCAATATCCTCTTTTTAATGGCCGATGAGTACCGCCGCGATGCGCTGGGCGTGGCAGGGCACACGATCGTCAAGACCCCGAATCTGGACCGTCTGGCGCGCCAAGGCATCCGCTTCACCAGGGCTTACACAGCTTCGCCGGTATGCTCCCCAGCTCGGGCGACGCTGTTTACCGGGCGCTACGCGCATATCCACGGGGTGGTGCGCAATGACCTGCCTTTGAATCCCGGGGAAGTGGCGCTGCCCGAGTTGCTCAAACGTTATGGCTACGTCACGGGCATCGTCGGGAAGCTGCATCTGCCGCCGGACGGTTGGTTCGATACAAAGTTGATCGTTACGCGCGGGAGGGGAGATGTCTATGCAGAATTCCTAAAACGAGCGCTTCCCGGCTTTCGCGGTCACCCCGAAAACGAGGCGGTGCCCGGTACCCTCATTGGACCGCCGCGAACGTCGCTGAGAATTGGTACCTCCGTGCTTCCCGAGAACTTGTATGAAGAAGCGTTTGAGGCCGATCGCGCTATCGACTTCCTGAAGTTGCGGAAGGGAAGCGATCGACCCTGGTTTCTATTCTTGAGCATGCTGAAACCACACAGTGAATTCGTTATTCCGGAACCTTATGCGACCATGTACCGGCCTGCGGACATGCCGCTTCCCGCCACCTTTCATGCCGGCGCGAAAATGCCCGTGGATATAGAGACGCGCGCCGAAGACAAAAACCAACAGATGCGAAAATATATCACTGACCCTGAGCTGCTGCGGGCAGTCATTGCACATTACTATGGAGCGGTCACGATGGTGGACAAGCAGATGGGGCGCGTGCTCGATGAACTCGAAAACCTCGGGATGAGCGACAACACCATCGTTGTCTTTACCGCAGACCACGGCAATATGCTGGGCGAGCGCAATCACATGTTTAAAGGCGTCATGTATGAAGCCTCGGCCGGAGTGCCGCTGTTGCTGCGCGCTCCAGGGAAGCTGCCTCAGGGCAAGGTGGTGAATGCGGTGCTGGATAATACTGCGGTAATGCCCACTTTACTGGATCTGGCAGGACTTCCTGTGCCGGCTGGAATTCAAGGAAAATCCCTGGCGCCGTTGGTCCGTGGTGACGCATCCGGTTGGCCGGGCATGGCATTTTCGGTCCTTCATGACCGGATGGTTTGCTCTGGAGATTGGAAGCTGATCGAGCCCCTATCCAATCGTGATCGCGTCAAACCGGAACTGTACAATCTGATCAAGGATCGCGATGAGCAGAAGAATCTCTATGGAAAACCGGAGGCGGCCAAGGTTCAACGCAAATTGCAAGACGCGCTCGAACAGTGGTGGAAACAGAAGCCACCAGCAGTGAATCTGCCCGCATCACCTGCACGGTGAATAGCTGCATGTAACTAGCTGTTGTTGAGAAGTGGTAAAAAGTTTCGGTTCCGGAGCGAGGGGTTTCTCCTGCCGGCGTCGGAGCCCGGAGCGTCAGCGACGGGTCCTGCCAGACCAAGTCGGCGATCCAATCGCTCCTCTGGCGGACGCTGTTATCCTGGCGGGACCCGTCGCTGACGCTCTGGGCTCTGACGCTTTGGTGGGACCCGTCGCTGGCGGGAGAGTGGCGGCGGTCTCAGTTGCGGTCCCATGGAAATGCGACCGTCGGCTGATTCACAAAGCGCTGCATTTTGAACTTGAGTTTCCCTCCGGCGCCCGGTTCCAATCGGACTTCAAAGTCGGTCGCATTCAGTGGAGCAGTTTGGCCGTTCCATTCGATTGCATCAAACTGATGTTCCGCATAGCCACCGGCTTGGACCACAAGTTTCCGGCTCTCAGTTTGGTTGACGTTGACCAGCGTGACGGTGACGGACTGGTCGGTCATTCGATCAACCAGCGCGGCGACATCCTCGGGGATACCGGCGCGGCGTTTGACGGGATCAAAATACCGTAAGTTGCTGAACAGGGCTCTGGCGCGCGCATCCGGCGGCAACCCGCCCCACATCAGTTGCATCAGCGCGCCCACCGAAGCGGCATTGAAGTTCAGAGGATCGTCGGCCAGACGGCTGTCGGGCGTCGTCGTATCGTTGTGCATGGCGTGCAGCCGGCTGCGCACTCGCTCCAAATCGCGCCGGAGGGATTCTTCCGGGAAAGAAGGGTTGCGCTCTTCAAGGAAGTCCAGCCAGCCGTCCCGCGGCACCCGCTGGCGATCTTCCTTTTTCATCGTAAGGAAGTAGGCCTCGAGCGCATAGGCGTTAAATTTCTCCGGTGTATAGGCATACCACCCTTGGTCGCCATACATGTGCGGATACATTTTCTTGCCGCTCTCCACCTTCGCGTGCGAATTGATGGCGTCGGCCTGCTTGCGCCAGGCCTCGATATATTTGTCGTCCTGGGTGAGCAGATACGCGTTCATGAACCCGATGAAACTCCAAGGGACGCGATTTCGGTTCTCGAACCGGCCGGTCTGGGGCACTTGCACCGTGAAACCCCAACCATAGGTGCCGCCATACCACTTGCCATTGCACTCTCCACCAATCTTCCCGTCGAGACCAACGTTGGACGGAATGATGTTGCCATTGGCAATCATGCGCTCGCGCCAAGCGTCCGCGTATTCCAGCAGCCAATCACGATACTTTTTCTCGCTTGTGGCCATGTAGGCGTTTAAGGCCAGGGTTGTGCTGAGCAGATTGAGCGGATGATCGCCAACGACGTCGGTGTAATCTTTGAAGTGGGCCAGCATTTGCTCGTAGCTTTGTTCGCCGTGCATCAGGTGGAATCGGTTTTTCACCTCGATCGGATCGCCGGCCCAGTCCAGCGCCGTCGCCTTGCGCAGCAGCGGTCCGCGACTCCCGTTGATCATGCTGCGAATCAGTTTGCGGCTGGGATCGTAGTTGGGAGCGCCCGCGTCTTCGTTCATGTAGAATCCCGCGTAACGCTGCACGCGCTGCCGGTAGTTGGAGTCATACGGATCGGAGAGTCCCATGGCATTGAAGACGCGCAAGCCTTCGGCATTGTGCTGCCAGTCGAACATCACGGGAAATTCCTTGTAATACATTCCGTCCCGGGCCAGCGGCACTTCGATGGTCTTGGCTTCGGTGTATTGCCGAACGTGCCCCTCGAGGGCCTTCTTATACATTTGGCGGACAACATCCGGGGCGCCAAGCGCATGCAGTTCCGGCCAAAGGGCGCAGTTCTCGATGGCATCGTCCGGCCCGTCGTCTCCGCCCCATCGGGTGACGCACAGCAAATAACCACGAGAGTCGAAGTAGCGGCTGAAGAATTCCTTGCAGGCCGCCGTGTTGGCGCGAATCAATTCGCGCTCCAGCAGGGCCCAGGTTGGGGGGGACATGGGGCTGTCGATAATGATCTTGGGTCTGGGCGGCAGCAGGGCTGACGGGAGTACGCAACCCACGAGGGTGAGAATTAATAATGTACGGCAGACGAATCGTTTCATGGATTATTCACGCGACGGATTCCGCAAAGATAGCGACGAAAATGTCAGAGCCCGGAGCGTCAGCGACGGGTCCTGCCAGAGTA
>DASYPF010000026.1:0-4458 GCA_036006905.1 Acidobacteriota bacterium | reverse complement strand
TCCATCCGATCCGGTAAATTCGAAGCGACTCCGGGAATCAACTCGAGCAGCGTCATAAAGGAACGGCCATTGAGCTGCAGCTCTCGAACCTGATCGCCTGAAATCAGTTCGCTGACCTCGGAGCTTTCCGTTTGCACCTGAACTGTTTCGGCAACAACAGAAACCTGTTGAGCGATTTCACCTACCTGCAGAGTAATGTCAACGCGCAAGTGGTCGGCGATGTGCAGCTCCAGGCCTGTCTGCACCGTCTTTTTAAAGCCGGGCAGCTCGGCTGAAATCTGATAGGTGCCGATAGGCAGCGCCGGAAGTGTGTAAGACCCATCCTCGCCGGAAACCGTTTTGCGCGCGGTACCGGTTGCAATATGAACGGCCGTCACCTCTGCGCCGGGAATGGCGGCTCCGGAGGGATCTTTAACCAGGCCATCGATCGTGCCGGTGACTTCCTGGGCGAGTGTTACAGCCGAAGTGATGAAAAACAAAATGACCACCAAGACACCAAGACACCACGCTTTTGACGACTCAAGCCTTGGTGCCTTGGTGTCTTGGTGGTTAATAAAGTATGTTTGTGATGGGATCATTTTCATGGGATCCCCTCCGAGGTTAGCTGCTGCCCACCGCCTACTGCCTACTGCCTACTGCCTACTGCCTACTGCCTACTGCCTACTGCCTACTGACTACTGACTACTGCCTTCCGCTATTTCTTGCGCGCAGCCCGGCGGCTCGATGCGCGTTCCTGCTGCTGTAACAGATAGAATCGGGCGCTGTCGACCAGCGCCTGCCAGCTTGCTTCCAGTACATTTTCTGAAACTCCGATCGTATTCCAGCGGCGCTGGCCGTCGGTCGACTCGATAAGCACGCGCACTTTGGCTGCTGTTCCCCGGTGCGCGTCCACAACGCGCACTTTGTAATCGTCCAGATGAATCTTCTCGATGGAGGGAAAGAAAGGTGACAGGGATTTCTTCAGAGCCAGATTCAATGCGTTGACCGGCCCATTTCCTTCAGCGACGACATGTTCCACTTCGTCACCCACTTTGACTTTTATCGTCGCCTGCGATCGAAGCTTTCCGTCGCGATTCTTTTCCACCAGGACCTGCCACGCTTCCAGATTGAAGAATTTCGGAAGTTTGTCGGACAACTCGTGGACCAGCAGCTCAAAAGAAGCCTCCGCGCCTTCATACTGAAACCCCTCATGTTCTTTCTGTTTCAGCTTCTGAACGACAGCACTGAGCTGTTCTGGCGCAAGTTCCGTCTTCCAGCCCAGCTCCTTGGATTTGTAGACGACATTGCTCTTGCCTGCCATGTCGGAAATCAACACCCGGCGCCGGTTGCCGACCAGTTCCGGTTCGAGGTGCTCGTAGGTAGATGTGTGTTTTGACACGGCGCTGACGTGGATGCCCCCTTTGTGCGCGAAGGCGCTGCTTCCCACAAAGGGAAGGTTGCTCGGAAGGTGAATGTTGGCGAGTTCGGCCACATAGCGCGAGAGAGAAGTCAGCTCGCGCACCTTGGTTTTTCCGATACAGTGATACCCGAGCTTTAGCTCCAAAATGGGAATGACCGAGCACAGATTGGCGTTACCGCAGCGCTCGCCGAGGCCATTGAGTGTCCCCTGGACCATGATGCAACCTTCTTTTACGGCGGTGACCGAGTTGGCCGCGGCCATTTCAGAATCGTTGTGAGTGTGAATTCCAAGCGCCGTGGTTACCGCCTGTCTCGCCTGCGCTACGCCTGCTTGGACTTCGTCGATCAGTGACCCCCCATTGGTGTCGCATAAGACAATGAAGTCGGCTCCAGCTGCGGCGGCCACGGCCAGCGTCTTCAAAGCGTAATCGGGCCGCGCCTTCCATCCGTCAAAGAAGTGTTCGGCGTCGTAGATAACTTCCTTGCCTGAGTTCTTCAAATAGGCGACGCTCTCAGAAATCAACCGTAGGTTCTCTTCTAGAGATATTCCCAGTGCTTTTCGAACATGCAGGTCCCATGACTTTCCAAAAATGGTTACCGCAGGAGTACGAGCATCGAGGAGCGCTTGCAGATTAGGATCGGCCTGAACTTTGTTCCGCGGATGCCGCGTGCTGCCGAAGGCCGCTATGCGGGCGTGCTTCCAGGGCCGGCGCCGGACGCGCTGAAAAAACAAAAGATCTTTGGGATTGGAGCCGGGCCAGCCCCCTTCGATGTAGTCAAATCCTGCTTCATCCAGACGGACGGCGATGTGGAGTTTGTCCTCCAAAGAGAACGAGATATGTTCGCTCTGAGACCCGTCTCGAAGGGTAGTGTCGTAAATAAAAATCTTCATGTCGCTCAATTAGACTCCTGCGGGAAGTGATCCATTATAGTTCCCTCAACCCCCTTTTTAAAACGGGGTTCCTTCGGTAGGGCGCTGAAAAACTCACCGCGAAGGCGCGAAGAACGCGAAGGGATCAAATGAAATCTGTCTTTGATAAGAGCCCTTCAGGCGCGCCTATGACGCGTCACAAAGCCCGTTTATGGTTTTTCAATAATTAGGTTGGAATAAATCCCTGGGTGGCGTTTCGCGTCATCCCAAAAAAATCAAACCACGGGGAACACTGGGGACACGGGGAGATTCTTCTCTCAGCAACATCATGGGGGCAATTGAGCGGTCGCTTCTGGTCCCCGTGTCCCCGGTGTTCCCCGTGGTTCAGTCTTTCTCTACGGAACAATCCTGAGCATGGTACAACTCCAATTTAATTCCAGACCGAATTCCACTAAAGAGGCCGTTCCCAGTTTTCCAAATGGCGCAGCAGATAGTCGATGGAAAAAATGTGACGCGTGCCGTCTCGGTCACGGCGAAATATGACCTGTGACCAACCGCGCATTCCGGTAGGAGTGTACTGGTCATCGTGCATCCACAGCTTTCGGCCTGAGATGGCACGCATAAGGACGCGTTCGTAACGGGAACGGGTAAGGAGACGCTTGGGAAATAAGTTATCCCAGGTGCACAGCCGTCCTACGTCTTCATATTCGGGTGGGCGATCCGGCAAGTCGAGTAGAGACGGCGTTTTTCCCCGTATCACCGAGCTCATCAGCCGAAACGTAAACGGGTCGGATATTCGCGCGATCGGTCTCCAAAAATGCTTGAAAATCCTTTCAGCGATTTCCCTAAGCGAGCAACGACCCCGGCTGGTCGGCCAAAGCGGTTCGGCAACAGCGCACGCAAATGGATTCTGAGGATAACAGTCGAAGCGAGCCAGCCAACCATGACGCGAAGTGTGGGGCATTGGTTTAAATCCTTCGATCGCTGGAAGTTTTCTTTTTCTCAGCATGTGAAGTTCGAAAGAGGGCCAGGTCATGATTTCGCGCACGATCCCCGTAATCAGCGTCGCGGTTGCAATCATCAGCGAGGAGCTGGGCGTAAAGTCTACCGTGATTTCAATGCGATCGCCTCGAGGACGCACTCCCGTTCCGGTCGAGCGGCGATTTGCGGCCAGCAGCATTATCGGAAAGGGCAGAATGTAGACAAGCAAGAGGGCCAGTTTTTCTATGGTGCGATGATCTCTCTGCTGCAATCGATTGAGTTCAAAGGAGATGTTGTAATGTGCGCTAAAGCCGATCAGCCGAGCTTCATTTCCTGTTTTTCGCTCCCAGTCATCGAGTTCCGTCCGAACGTAGAGAATCGCTTCCCAAAGGGAACGACCGGCGCGCGCCGCACAGCCGCGTTCGATTTCTATGACCGGCGTTGCGACCTCAATCACGCCAGTGTCGAAATAAACGGCTGCTCCGGTAGGCAGATGATAAGAACGGCCCACTCGGTGCACCAGGCTGTCGCGTACAAATGCGCGTGGATCTTTGAAAATCTCCTCTGGCTTTACCTGCACGCCATTGACCACCAGCGCAAACTCGGCTTCCATTCCAATGGCAGCAAGCTCGAGGCGATGTCGCGCTGCTGCTACATCGAGGCTGAACTTGTCGCGGGGTTTGTTTGCTTTGCCCATCGGTGATTAGAATTCGCGCCGATAGTGTCGATGGTGTGTCCAAAGACAGTTCAGCCGGCGCTCCCTATGTCTTTATTCTTAAGGATACCAACGAAGCCAACCGTGTGGGACTGTGTCAGAGTCGGGCGCGCCATAGGGCGCGCGCAGTTCGCGAAGCGGACGAACAGCAGTTGCCGGGAGTGGGACGGCCGAGCATACTACTCAAACCAGCCCGGTCCGTTTTTGGGGCGGGCGGCAGAATAAAGCCCAGGGCGGAGCTCGCGTAGCCCTGGGACAGCCCGATCAATCTCCACGCAAACCGGCCCGGCCCCGCTTTTTGGGGCGGGCGACAGAATTTTTTCGCAAATTTGCCACCAGCCCGGTTGTGTAGTTTGTATGTCACACAGTCACACCAATCTGCTCTATCACATCGTTTTTGCAACCAAAGGACGAAGGCCATTAATGCCCCGCCAGCACTGGGAGCGCATCCATCAGTATTTAGGCGGACTGGCACGGGGTCTTGGCGCCATCG
>DASYPF010000025.1:0-10576 GCA_036006905.1 Acidobacteriota bacterium | reverse complement strand
AGCAGGCATGGTCGCCAACTGATTCGGCCGGACTTGTAGAACCGTTGCCGTAGTCTTGCCAGATGTCGTCACGCGCAGCACTCCGCTGAAATTGAGGAAATTCACGGGCGGATTCCAATTAAATTCCGTGAGGAAGCGCGACAGGTGTCCATTTCCTCTTACCGAATTGGCGCCATCTAGCCGAGCTGACGATATCAAATTACCTGCTGTGTCAAAAAGCTGTAGATCTGCCGTGACATCGGCGGACTCCAGATTCATTATCGCGACGCCAGTGCTCGTGCCAGCGCTATTGTTGGTTTCCATTGGAGCTAGAAAACCGGTGTTGAACGGTAAACTACTGCCGACACCAGCCACGCCAATGCTGCCTCCAAACAGGATCACTCCCGCCAACGAGCGATCCGATGTGACCGTTACCGCTCCCGCAGTCAGCGCGCCTAGGGAGTCGGTTTTCAAGATGCGCATTCCTCCCGCGGGGATCATCAGATTTTTGTTGCCGGCGACCAATTCGCCGTTTAGGGCGATCGACAGCGGAGCGCCCGCGTCATTACGAATCGAAATGTTGATAACGGCTGGCTGGCTTGTGTCCAGGTTGATCAGCATGATCTGACTGAAAACCTGGCCGAGGCCATTTCCGAAATGCGCGAAATAAAGTTGCCGATTGGAAGTGTCGGCGACGGCTCGAGCCACCGGCATGGTAGCGAATTCCGCGGGACGCACTTGAAGAACTGTTGCCGTCACCTTCCCGCCCGCCACCACTTTCAGGATTCCCACAAAGTTGGAAAAATCGACCGCGGGGCTCCAGGCAAATTCAGTCAGGAAGCGAGCGATATGGCCGTTCGCCTTCAAAATATTGGCCCCATCCAGTCGTGCCGACGCCAGGAGCTTGCCATCAATGTCAAACAGTTGAAGATCCACGGGGACGTCGTTGGACTCAAGCGACATGATGGCAATCCCAGTGCTGGTTCCCTGCGCGACATTATTCTCCATGGGCGCCACAAAGGGGGTGCTCAATACTTCGCTACTCCCCACTCCTGCCAGGCCCAAACTTCCCCCAAACAGAATTACTCCGGCGAGCGTCAGACCCGAGCTTACCGTCACTGCTCCTGCCGCCAGCGGGCCCAACGCTTCGGCTTTCAGGACTCGCAGACCACCAGCCGGAATGGCCAATTCCTTCTGTCCTGAAATTGCTTCGCCATTGAGAACCAAGTTTAAAAGCTGGCCCGGATCATTGCGGACTGAGACGATGGCGTTAGCCGCCTGGGCGTTGGGATTGAGCAGCATGATCTGGCTGAAAAGTTGCACGCCGGGGGCGGCGCCATTTCCAAAGTGGGCAAAGTACAACTGCTGCTGCGGCCGGGTCGAAGCGCCTATGGCTGGGAACAGTAGCAAATCTGGATCCGGTTTGCCGTCGTTGTCGAAATCGAAAGCGGGGGAATCCGGAATTCCGTCTCCGTTGGTGTCCGCCAACGGGATGAAAACCTGAGGCACCTGGTTCGGCCGAATGGCAAGAAAGGATGCCAACGTCCACGGAATGGTGACAAAATCGGGTCTGCCGTCATTGTTGACATCAACCTTCACAAGATTGAAAGTGACCTTCGATAGGGCTGTCCCCTCAACAGAAAAAGCTTCGTAGATGCCGTCCTTATCGTCATCGATCATCTGAACCGTGTAAAGCTTGCGTGTCGTCTGAGCCTTGTGACTGCCTGGAGGAGTATAAGTGCTGTCACCAGATGTGAGTTCGTCGAGATTGACAAAAGTCGGGCGCAGATCCACATCATAACCTCCCACTGTTCCAGTTATTATGTGGCGCTTTCTGCCGCCGTCGGTGTAGTCGACCCTCCCGGTTTGCAGCCGGCCAGTCAGGGGATGGGGAGTTGTTATCATTGCCGTTGTTTGGCCCACCCAATGGGGTCGGAAGCGGCTGCTAACCAGGCTCAGTTGATTTCCGTTTCGAGCCGCACTTACCGGTTCATCGTTCTCATCCGGCTTGCCGTTGCCGTTGGTATCCAGCCGCGCAAAACGTGTCCAGGGGGCCGTCGATATGGGTGGCACAAACGCGCCCTGTGCCACTGCCAGCACCGCTTGGAAAGCAGTGACGCAAAGAAATATGCAAATGATCCTACTCAACCTATGAAGCAAGTTGGCACGATTTAGACCAGTGTGCATGAGGCTCTCCTTAGGTGACCGCCCACGGTCCGCTTTGGACTGGTCCCTCACTGAATAATTTAACACAACGCGCTTGATAATCGAGCGTAACTGAGGTCACCGCTTCCGATCGGTCCGATTTTTGGCGCCCTCCAAAAGCGAGTTAGCGCAGCACCAGATTCAAGGGCTGGCCCGTCTGCCGAAAGAAGCGGAGAATCCCATTGGAAGATTGGCCGGCTGAACCGCCGAACAAAATGAACTGGATGGTATAGCCGCCTCCATCGGCCAGATGCGGAAAAAGAGCTTCGACCATGGAAGGAGCGCTGTTCTCGTTTACCGGCGGTGTAGTGGTGATCAGGAAATCTCCTCTTTCGTTGGCTCGCCCTCGCAATCCGACGACCGAGACGCCTGCCGCGGAATTTGTGGAAATGCGCAGCACACCCTGGAAAGACGAAGACAAGGATTCCAGGCCTGGGATCTGGCTCATGAATAGGGCGATTTCACCGCTGCCAGGGACAGTCGCCGTTCCCACCGTTGGCGCTCCGGGGCCAAACGGGGTGGCTTCGAATGTCACCGTGACGGGGTTGGGAGAAGGATTAGCGGCTGCCACACCCGTCTGAATGGGTCCTGACAACTCGGCATACATGCGGTGAGCCGTGGCGGCGCGAAGCGCGGGCACGGCGGCTTCCGTCACGGTTATGCCCGCATTCTTGAACGAAAATATCGCCAAACCTGAGGGTGCCTTATTGTTCGGCGAGGGTGTGACTCGGATCGATCCGGCTCGGGCGTCTGTTGACGAACCCGACGTGCGAAAGCGTCGTGAGCTGCGTGGTGGAATCGTATAGTTGAAAGTGCTACCCGTCTGGCCTTCCACGGTGACAGACACCGGTTGAGCAGGAGCCGTTGCGGTCCCCTGGCCCATGAATTGCATCGTACCGGTAATCGGATCATCAGTTGGATTCACCAAAATCGCTTGCGTGATCCATCCTCCCCCGTCTGCAAAATGCGTGAAGATAAACGCGTCGCTGGATGTCACGCTTAGATCCGCTACCGGCAGCGTCGTGATCAGAAACTCGGAACGTTCATTGTTGAATCCTCGAAGTGCAATGGCAGCCACAGGAAGATCGGAAGTAAAAGTAAGCGTCCCATTAAACGAGGAGGGGCCGTTGAACGGAGGCTGGTTCAAGAAGACCGCGATTTGATTGTGCGCATTGATGGCGAATAGGCCGGCGCCCGAATCAACGCCATTGGCATCAGTGAAGAAATAAGAGATCACCACCTGCTGATCGTTGGGGTTCGCAATCGCCACGCCGGTATTCGCCTGCCCTTCTACAGTGGCGTAGATTCTGCCGGATCGGATCAGCGGAGATGCGGGGACTCCAGCTTCGGTAACGAGCACACCACCTTGCCGCAGCCCGAAAATTGCAAGGCCTGCCGGAGTCGTGCTTCCCGGGTTGGGTTGAATCCGGGCGTAACCAACAACTGCTGCGGGCGAAGTACCCAGGGTCGTCAGTGAGATGCCCCTCCGCTCGGCGATTGCAAAAGATTGAGAAGAGGTGCCTGATGTTGCGCTGGATCGCGCAACCATGGGCGGACCGACCGCAAGATCCGGATCGGGCGTTCCGTCACCGTCGAAATCCAGTGCGATACTGTCAGGGATTCCGTCTCCATCGGTGTCGACCAGCGGGAAAAATATCTGAGGGGTCTGTTTGTTGTTCACTCCAAGAGCCGCCGCCAGCGCCCAGGGAATGGTGACAAAGTCCGGTTTTCCATCATTGTTCACGTCGACGAGAACAAGATCGAGAGTAACTTTGGGGAGAGTTGTGCCCTCTACGGAAAGTGATTTGTAAACACCGCTGTTATCGGGGATCAAAGCAAAAGTAAATGTCCACGTTCTTGGTGGTCCGCTGGGAGTAACGATGCCATTTACCAGTGTAAAAGGAGTCCGCTGCTCGGTGGCTGTCCACTCTATAGGATTGCCGTTGGCATTGGACCTGGTTACTTGCAGCGTGTCACTGAACGTATGACTGATGAAAAAGTCGGTATAGTTGCGCGTCGCTGCTTCAAACTTCCCTCGGCTATTGGGATTGGAGAGGGTGATCGATTTTTGGCCCGGACCGCGGCTAGAAGGATATGTATCGCTGCTGAAGCTCAATGTGTTCAAACTCCGTCGAACGTCGCCTAGTTTGGAGTCATTGGGGTCTGGAATACCGTTTCCGTTAGTATCCAGGCGGGCAAAGCGGGTCCAGGGCTGCTCGGGAATCGGCGGCAGAAACGCTCCCGCTTCCGGAGCAATGATGACCGCTCCAATACCGGGATTGATTTTTGTTACGAAGCCGTCGTTCCCAAAGAAACCCTGTGAGCCCCCGCCACTAACAGGCTGGAAGGGTACGGCAGTGGGGAAATCGGTGGAACGAGTCGAACCGGCAACATAGATATTACCAGTCGAATCGACCGCAACGCCGCCGCCGAAGTCTTGCTTGCTGCCTCCAAGAAAGGTCGACATTGCGAGCGAGCCGACAGCATTAAACTTTGCGACAAATACATCTCCGCCATTGCTGCTATCGAAGATAGCCGCAGGTCCTGCATACTTGCTTTGAACTGCATTCACAATGGGGAAATTAGGCGAAGTGGTTTGGCCTACGATCACGGCGTTTCCAAACGCATCAACAGCAATGCCCTTGCCGACGTCTCCACCATCCGTAAAACCACCTGAAGCTTCGCCCCCAAGGAACGTAGAATAGACAACAGCCGATCCGGAAGGGTTGAGCTTGGTAAGGAACGCGTCTCCGATAAACCCGCCGTTATTGAGGGGCTGCACGGCGTGAACGGCGGGGAAATCCGGAGAGCTGGTTAATCCGGTTACATAAACGTTCCCGGTGCTATCGACGCCGATGCCGTTGCCTTGATCGTCAAAAAAACCTCCCAGATAAGTCGAGTAAATGAATGCCGATCCGGAGGGATTGACTTTGGCGACAAACGCGTCACTTACGATGGCAGTAAAGGGAGGCTCATGGAAAGACCGTTGAAGGGCGTTTGCGACTGGGAAGTTCCTGGAGGCGGTCGTGCCTGTGATGTAAGCGTTTCCAAAATTGTCGGCAGCGATACCGTGACCCCGATCGATATCTGCACCTCCCACAAAAGTGCTGTAAAGTACTCGTCCCGTCGGATCAAACTTTGCCAGAAAAGCATCCTTTTGGCCTCCTCCCATTTGCGCTTGAAGAGGATTGACAGTGGGGAAGTTTGCAGAATCAGTTGTCCCAGCCACATAGGTATTGCCCGATGCATCGGCCGCGATGGCCTCTCCCTGGTCGCCGCTGTCAATAAGAGTTTGTCCGTTGCCCGTGCCGCCCAGGTATGTGGAAAAGATCAACGCCGTTCCCGACGCGTTTAGCTTGGTCACAAACGCATCGCCTCCAGAGCCCCCTTTGTTAGCGGTCTGGAAAGCGTTCAAGATGGGAAAGTTGGTGGAGCCGGTAAGGCCGGTCACGTAAGCGTTACCGGCTGAATCGACTGCAATGCCTTGGCCCTGGTCTCGACCACTGCCTCCCAGATATGTCGAGTAGATGATACCGGAACCCTGTGGATTGAATTTTGTGACGAACGCGTCTGTGCTACCACCACGAGTTCTTTGGAACGCGTTTACCGTAAAGTTCGATGAGAGCGTCCAGCCGGCGACATAAGCGCTGCCAGCCGAGTCGACGGCAATCGCGCTCGCGACATCCTCCTGGTTTCCACCGAGGTAGGTCGAATAAACAAGCACTGGATCAATGATGAGCGGTTGAGAGGTATCGTAAGATCCCACCTGAAAACCGACCTGCTGCGATCCAAGCAGGGCGTACTGTCCCGGAATCGGCTTCCTTGTGCCGTGGATCTGCTGATACACGTCAGGCGGGTTCAAGACGACTTGATCGCCGTCAGCCGTAAGTAAAAGATTTCCTCTCTTGTCGAGCGCCATCTGATCAGCTCCTTCAAACTCAAGCCGAATCGAGCGAGGATCGGCGCCCGGTGCGATAACAAAGTCGTATTCCAACTGGCGTTCTTTGCCGTAATAAACCAAGTCGATGCCGCGATAAACATTTTGGTACCGAACTCTGGCAAAATGAGGAACGTTAACGCGCCATTTTGCCGGATCGTTGCCGATGAAATAATTACTTCGGGCCGCAAGTGGATCGATTCCTGTGACTTTGGCTTGAGCCGCGCCCAGTAGCTTCATGCGCAGCACGGTTGTCGTGATTTCGGCTGCGCCGATCGATGAGTCGAAAGTCTGTGCCTCTTGACCGAAGTATGGCAATCCGCGCTGGAAAGAGATTTTTCGGAAAGGCTCTTCGATAACTTTGGCTTGCTGATGTGGTTCGTGTTTTTCGATTTTGCGCAGAGAGAGAACCGCCTCGCTGTTGGTCAAAAAAAGAGCGCAACTGCTTCCACGCAAGAGGTACTTAACCTGGCTGTTTGTTTGTCCCTGGTTTTCTTCAAAGCTCAAAGGATGTTTCCCATATTTGATGTCCCTGCGAAACCGGCCGGCTTGCGGTGGTGTGGCGACCTTAGAGAGCGCAGGCGGTCGCGGTGAAACTCTCTTGTGGAATTGCCGCAGGCCCACCAAGAACAATCCCGCCGCAGCGCAAGCGAGCAACGCGGCTGCGATGATCATGCTTTTGGAATTCCGTGTCAGACCGATCTCTTTGTTCCGCTCATTTGTCATTGTAGAGCCCCTTTGAATTGGTCGAGTTTCGGGGATAACAGAAACCCGATGCTTCGTTGGAATCGTCACCGCCTTGTGTTCGCGCTTCGCCCCTGTCACTTACATTTCGAGTGCTAGGAATGGCGCACACATCTCTCCTTGCTGCTCGAGGTGCAAGTGCGGTCGCAAATCTTCGACGATTTGTTGGGTATGCTATCCCAGGCTTGCAGGTGGTTCAAGCTGCAAAGCAACGACAAACACTGGAGAAATCATTAAATTGAATTAAGGCGAAGAAGTGAGCAGGCGTGCCCGTCTTGGACCATGATCTTGGTGACTTGGTGCCTTTGTGTCAGCTCTCAGCTCTAAGCGGTCAGCTCCCAGGCTCACACTTAGATCAAAACAGCTGGACTCTACTTGACCGCCGAAGCGCAATTCTCGTTTTGTTGGCTGAGAGCTGAGAGGGGGCCTGTCAGCTGAGAGCTGAGAGCTGAGAGCTGAGAGCTGACAGCTGACCGCTGACAGCTGACAAAGGCGCCAAGACACTAAAGACTTCAGACTTCTTCCGGAACAAAATAAGGCGTGCGGTAAGTTCCACGCAGCAGGCCTGCCGCTTCTTCGTCCCCAATGACCTCTTCCTTCTCAGGGTCGAAGTTGATGGTTCTTCCGAGCCGATAGGAAGCATTTGCCAGATGCACCAGCGTGGCGGAGATATGGCCTTCCTCAATGGGCGCGTGCACATCCTGAGTCTTCCGGCTGCGCACCGCCTCAACGAAATTGGCGAAGTGGTCAGCGGCTCCCTTGCCGCTGGGTCCCGGTTCCTGATTCTCGCCCAGCCAGCTCTTGTATGCGGAATAACCATCCATCGCCAAATATCCCTTCGAACCGTAGAAGATGTTTCCGATGGTATTTTTATCTCCACCGCGAACTCGTGGTCTCGGTGCTTTGGCTTCTTTGCCCTGCAAAAACTTGGTAGCTCCTGCAGGAGTGATCCCAGCCGCAGGCACTTCTTCGGAACCATAGGTTCCCGTTCCGATTTCAGCCTCATGATTGGAAATCCAGTGCCGTACTTCAAATTCCATCATGCGGCGGCTTCCATCGGGCATGTTGAACTGCAACGCGCAATTCAGTGTGTTGGGAGTTTCCTGATCATCCTTGAACATGAAATGCCCGCCGATTGCGGATACTCGGGTGGGAAATCTGACACCCAATCCCCAGCGAGCGATGTCCACTTCATGAATCCCCTGATTTCCCAGATCGCCATTGCCCGTGTCCCAGATCCAGTGCCAGTTGTAATGGAATCGATTCTTGGTGAACGGTCGCAGCGGGGCAGGACCGGTCCACAGGTCGTAGTGGACCCCAGGAGGAACCGGTTCCGCGGAAGCGACGCCGATCGTGTTGCGCCATTTATAGCAGAGCGCCCGGGCCATGTAGACCTCGCCAATCAATCCGCTTTGCAGTTGTCGGATCCCTTCGATCATCCCCGGATTGGAGCGGCTTTGGCTTCCGTGCTGGCAGACGCGATTGTATTTGTTGACGGCGCGAACCAGTTGCCGGCCTTCCCACCAGTTGTGCGAAGCCGGTTTTTCCACGTAGACATCCTTGCCTGCCTGACATGCCCAGATCCCCATCAGCGAGTGCCAGTGGTTGGGAGTCGCAATGGAAACGGCATCGATGGACGAATCTTCAAGCAGTTTGCGAATGTCAACATAGCTTTTGGGTTTAGGCTTGCCCATCTTTTCCACTTCGGACAGGCGTTGTGACAGAACGCTTTCATCAATATCGCAGAGAGCGGCAATTTCGACGTTCTGCAAGCGTGCGTACCCTTTAATGTGGTCATTGCCGCGTCCACGGACGCCCACGATGGCGACGCGGACTCGGTCGTTGGCGCCGAGCACGTTTCTGGATGCTGTCGCGCCCAGCAAACTAGCGGCCGTGGCACTGCCGGTAACCCTCAGAAAATTACGGCGGCTGACTGTACTCATAGAAACCTCCCTGGATAGCGATTCGCTCCGGCTGCCGCGGATTTGTTCGGCTGCACAGAGATGGTTAAGCAGTAATTCTGGCACACCGCAAGCCGGTGCGCAAAGAGAGAATCGTCCCCGCTTTGTAGCGCGAAGAACGCGAAGGCATTGTCCGTTGTCCGTCGTCCGTTGTCAGTTGCTCTAATACTTTCTACCGTAAAACTCAAGGCTTTGTACTTATTTCAACGGAAATCTTTCCGCAACGGACGACGGACAACACCCCACGGACGGCGTGTGAATCCTTCACGCACCAGTTGAATATTATTTTACGGAGCTGAGGCGCATGCGGCTTGCAACTTGGGAGCTCCCATCCTATTAATAAAAGTATGGTGTGGAAAATAATTTGCAATCATCATGAATTCACGCGACGAGTTTTGGAATTGTCCGCTGCACGACCATTCCTGCTTCCTCGCCAGGAAATCCCTCAATGATTCCCGGATTGACGCGCTTCTCGACCGGAGGGATGAACGCGACCAAGGTCCTGGAGGAAATTCGACTCCATAGAATTCAAATCCCTCGGTTGAGTCCCAGACAAATCTGTGTTTGCTTGTTATGGGTTTTTGTTGTCCTCATTCTGGGTTTGGCGGTTGTTTACGAAATTCGTACGTCGGCGTTGCAGGCGTGGCTCTTCTCGCGCTATGCGGCCAAGCTTCACTATACGATCGGTCCTGGACCAAGCCCGAGCATCGTTTTCCCCAGCGGCGGGCCCTTTGACCGACAGCGTGGGTATCCTCAAATTTCAAACTTTCAACGGCGTCTAGAGGCTCGCGGATTTCAGGTAGCCGAACAGGCGCGTTTTTCACCGCAACTGGCCTGGATGGCAGGGTTGGGTGTAGCGCCTCCTTACCGTGAGCGCGCCGCAACAGGTGTCAGAATACAAGGAATTGGGCGCGGCTATCTTTTCAATGCCGCGTCGAACGACCGGCTTTTTCACGAGTTTGAAGAGATTCCACCACTGGTGGTGCAATCGCTGTTGTTTATCGAGAATCGAGAACTGGGAGAGAAGCCGCCTGATCCGCGCACCAACCCGGCGGTGGAATGGGACCGGCTCGCGAAAGCTGGGCTGCTGTACGCCGGAAGCAAACTCGGGCTGCCGCTCCCGAAAGAAGGAGGCAGCACTCTGGCGACGCAGTTGGAAAAGTATCGACATTCGGCAGCGGGCCGAAGTCATTCCCTCTTGGACAAATTCCGCCAGATTACGGGCGCCTCACTCAAAGTTTACAGAGAAGGATCAGACACTCGTGGGTCGCGCCGCCAGATCGTCGTTGACTATCTGAACACCGTGCCATTGGCGGCCGCGCCCGGTTGGGGTGAAGTCCACGGTCTGGGCGAAGGGCTGTACGCGTGGTTCGGGCGTAAATTGGATGACGTCTGTGCCGCGTTGCGAACCCCGGAAAACAGTCCAGAGAAAATCGTTGCCTTCAAGCAAGTGCTGGCTTTGATCACCGCTGAAAGAGCCCCCAGTCATTATTTGATTCACAATCACTCCGCGCTTGAAACCAGAGTTAATGCATACACGCGCTTGCTGGCCCAAGAAGGAATTCTCGACGCCGAGTTTGCGCGCCGTCTGCGGGCAACTACCATCGTGTTTTCCCGCCCCGCTTCAATCCGGCTGGCTCCTTTTTCAGAGCGTAAGGCCACTAACGCCATCCGGATTCATCTGCTGGAACTGCTTGGCATTTCGGATCTCTATGACTTGGATCGCCTCGATCTTAAAGTTAACAGTACT
>DASYPF010000024.1:0-4411 GCA_036006905.1 Acidobacteriota bacterium | reverse complement strand
GCAGCCTCGTCAAGGGAAAGGGCAGGCAGAGCCTCCAAAAGATCCCTGATCAATAGGATTTGCCGTTGACTCCTCGCTCCGCAAAGGAGCTCGAAGCGGTTCACTGTAAAAGTGGCTAAAGTGGAAAGAATAGATAAGTCTTTTGGAATCATGGCGGGGCCGACGAGACTCGAACTCGCGACCTCCTGCGTGACAGGCAGGCGTTCTAGCCAACTGAACTACGACCCCGCTAAGAAACCAAATTCTACCTTGTTGGTATGGAAGAAACAAGTCGGCCAAACGCGGGGTAGACGCTTCGTCAACTGTTAGCCTTGGCCCCTACGAAACGTTCATCTCGCCCCTGAATGTATGAAAATGGCCGGAAACGTAGCAAGTAAGCTCTCAGAAAATGTCCAAAGTCGAGAGCCCGCCGTAGGCGGGCCTGGAGATTGGACATTTTGTAGGGACCGATGTGTGGGAGTCTTGGGCTGGCCAGAGTCGCGCCTTGTCCGCGAAGCGGACGAATAACAGTAGCCGGGGGTGCCGACGCGCCAAGCGCGAGGCACCCCCGGTCAGCGACCCCAATATCGCGCGGACCGCGCAAGCGGTCTCATGAGGTTCGGCAGACGTCGATGCCTCAATTCCAGGTGATGTTTTTGTCTTCTCAGCAAGGCAATGTAGGTAGTGTTCAGCCCCATGGACTTCAATGCAGGGGCTGCCGAGGAATTTGCGCAGCGAAAATGAAAGGGAAATGGGACCGCTTGCGCGGTCCAACTGGTGTGGGGCATCGCAGACCGGGGGTGGCGCACGCTGCGCGCGCCACCCCCGGCTACTGCTATCGGGCCGCGTCGCGGACATCGTGCGCCTACGGCGCACTAGCCCGCCGTAGGCGGGCGGGGGACTCGTGGCCATGTCAATGTGTCTTTGGCAGTTGATTTTTAGCCTTTCATCCCGGCCAGCACTCCCCGCATGTAGGCGAAGGATTGCTTCATTCCGGGGAGCGGATCGTCGGCACTGGCCTCGTATTCCAGATTGACGTATCCCGGATAGTTCATCTTCATCAGTTGCTTGAAAATGCCCACTACGGGCATTTTCCCCTCTCCCACGGCGCATTGGCCTTCCTTGGCGGAGAAGGAGCGGAGATCTTTCATGTGCATGTCCAGCAGGCGGCTGCCCGCCTGTGCGATCGATTCGACGACATCGGCGCCCGTGCGAGCCGCATGCCCGACATCAATGCACAGGCCGACGCGCGGGTCCATATCCTTGACCGACTCCAAAACGTCTTGGGGCGCGGGAAAGTTTTTGTCTTCCGGGCCATGGTTGTGGATCGCCACTTTGATGTCGTAGGTCTTCACGAATTTCTCAATTCGCGGCAGCGTCTGGTGCGTCGGAGCGATGACCATCAGCGGCATGCCGCAGGCTCTGGCGTACTCAAAATACTTGCGCATATCGGCATCGTCATCCTTATTCAGAGTGATCGTTCCTCCGCCCACAATTTTCAAGCCCGCATCTAGGAACTCCTTGCGTCCGGCGGCCAGCTCCTCGGGTGTGCTGCTGTAAGGCAAATGAAATTCCTTGATGTTTAAGTACGGCGTTCCCAGCTCCTTGATCATGGCAATGGCTTTGGCGCGTGGAAATTTTCGTAATGAATAACTGGCTACTCCCAATTTGATTCCAGCACCCTTGGAATCATTATTGGCTCGAGTGAAGGTGATTCCTGTCAGACTCGCAAGCGCGGCCGTGCCTGCCAAGAAGCTGCGACGGTTCATCGACATGGTTGGACCCTCCGGTGTTCGATTGTTTACCGCAGAGAATAACACAGCGGGCGCCTATGCTTCAGCTAATGGCCATCAGCCGTCAGCGGCTGCGGCTTGGTGGCGGCACCCGCAGAGCCGCGACCGGAAGGGAGCGGCGCCCAAAATTGAGTCGTCGCCATCAGGCTCACAGAATCGAGCTTTCGCTCATTGTTGTTGCATCAACTCCGTCCTGGTGTCGTCGCAAAGTGTCACATCGGCGCGCCGCTCCCTTCCGGTCGCGGCTCTGTGGGTGCGCGGCGTCAGAGCTACCGCACACCGGCCCCACCTGCGCGCTGCTAACCGGCGCCCTTTGCCAGTGGAAAACCAACCATTTCTTCCAGAATGGCGATGGGGGCCTTTTCGGGCCAGACCAGGCTGTTGCGGTTCACAATAAAGGTCTGTTCCAGGGCGTATTGTCCGCTGATGCAGGAGTGGCTGGTCGTGTCGGTAAAGCAGATCCAGCTGGAGTCAGCAGGAAATTCCCAGCGATCTTTTCGACCTTGCTGCTGGAAAGCTATATTCTTCTTCAGAAAGTCATGGAAGCGAAGCATGAACTGGTCGTACTCGGAACGATCCACGACCGGCAGGCCGATACCGGACAGAAAACGCAAGAGCTGATGCTGAAGCTGCCGCGCAGCTCCCGGTTTTTTCGGAAGGCCCGCTTCCCGAGCGTACTTTGCGGCGAGCTGCTCGAAATTATCCGAAGTAATCCAGATGCGAGGCCGGCTGGGGTTGATGTTGGTAAAGACGCGCAACAACCGGTTCCCATGAGAGGGCCGTGTGGGAAATGAGTCGACATGGATCAGATCATTGCGCGCCAAGTAAGCAATGCTGCGTCCCTCTTCTTCGATGGGCCGAAAGCTGGAGTAATCGATGCGCCAGCTCTTGGCATATCGAGGCAGAAAGAAAGCCGTGAACGCGATGGCGCGTTTTGAGTAGTCGCGCATGATCCGGTGCATCTTTGCGTGCGCCGCTTGATCCTTCTGATCGACACCTTTCAGGCGATCCTGCAACGGCCGATAACTGATGTTCTTGTGGTACGACGCGCCCACCTGTTTCTGGGAAAGCAAGAACTCGCGTTCTTCAAAAGCAATTTCAAAAGGAGTGGTGGGGAAGAAGAGGATGTCCCCGGTTTCCAGGCGGCGGTAATCCTCTTCGGTGGCTGTCATCCCGGGACGATAGTTCTCAATGGTGATCAGTGCCATGGTGAAATATTACAAAATATGCGTCGCCAGGATTACGCGGCTCCGAGCCGCAATCCAAAGCGGCCACGTCCACGATCACGAGCCTACAGTGGCAAGGCCACAAGCAAACCAAAGGAAAAGCCGTCTACGGCCACGTGCACGTGCACGACCACGGCCACGTCCACGGTGACGAATATTGCGCACAACATACCCTGGAGCGCTGGGGTCGACTCCACCTGTCAGGCAGCTCGATGAGCCAACTGCAACAAATAAACCGCGCCCTCGCTAACCGAGTACTGGTAGCTGATTGTCCGGAATCTTAGAAGAATTCCGAAAAACCAGTGATTTCATGAACGTTGTCGTGGACGTTGACGTGGTCGTGCACGTGCACGTCGACGTGGACGGCCTTTATCCTCATCCTCCGAAGGGCAAAAAAGTGGTCAAAAAAACCATATTTCACGGTCCCGTAACACGAGCCATGTCCACGAGTCATAACCCCGGAGGAATTCTACAGCTTTGTCTACGTGGACGTCATCGTGGTCGTTCGTGGTCGTGCACGTGCGCGTGGCCGTGATCGGCTTTTCTTTCGGTTGCGGGCTCTGCCGTGCTGCTAATCTGTTGCTAAATCTTTGGCATTCTTCCGGGAGTCCAGCTCACGCCGGCGGCATCCAGTTGTTTATTCAGATCGGGCAAATCCTTCTCCAACAATGCCTGCAACACCTTCAACTGATCACCCAGCATCTGCCGCGAGCGTTCCAATTCGCGGCGATGTGTTTCCGTCGGAGGCGCGCCGGCAAGACGCAGGTCTCCTGCGATGCTCGAGATGCGTCCGGAAATCGAAGGCGGATCGTTTTCCTGAGGGCGCTCTTTCCCCCGGAGCGCCTGCACCACTTTCTTGTTTTTCTGAATCAAGTCGCGCACCTGCCGCCCCAGTGAAGCCGGCGCAGAGGGCGCGGCGGCCACCGCCCGTTCGATGATGCTCAATTCCTCCTGCAAGCGATTGGCTGTCTGCAGAGCGCCATAGGCAGCCCCTTCGGCATCGCTTAATTGGCGGAGAAAGTCGGTGGACCTGCCGCGCTCTTCGGCTGTCATGGTCCGCAACCCTTCAGTGGTGACCTGCAGCGACGTAGTAGCGACCTCTTTTCCATCCACTTCCAGCCGCGCCTGAAATGTCCCCGGCAGAACTTTTGGACCACTGCGCGGCCGGGGTCGGCGCCCCTCCGCCTCTTCACCTCTTTCGGTGGGGGCGGGAGATCCCAGAATAGATGAAGGATATGCCAGGTCCCAGGTGACCCGGTGAAGACCGGCTGTCGTCGGTCCTTCCAGCTTTCGGACGGCGTGGCCTGATGCATCGAGGATGGTAACCGTTACACTCGGTTTTTCTTCCTCTTCTTCGTCGGACTGATCCGAAGAAGTCGAACCGCGCCGGCGGGAAGCCTGGGCAGTCTCGGG
>DASYPF010000023.1:0-9371 GCA_036006905.1 Acidobacteriota bacterium | reverse complement strand
CGCCGGGAGAGCCCGCAGGGCGGGCGACAGCAGAAAATCCTGTATCACATCGTATTTGCCACGTTGAAGCCATGCCATCTAATAAAAGAGTTGTTGGATGTATTGGGGTCTCCAAGGCTTGAGGAAATACTCGCCTGATTGGTGATGGTTTGGCCGCTGAAACTCAGCGGTAGGGAAACAAAGATGTTGACTGAGGCCGGTTTTGTGTTGAACACGGCGCCCAGGCTGCAGGTCACGGTTCCGACTTTCGCTGAACATGTTCCCTGATTGGAACTGAAATCGACAAGTGTAACGCCGCTGGGAAGCACATCAGTCAATGTTACCGTGGGTGTGTCCGGTCCCGCATTGCTGACAACTACATTGTAGGTCATGGTCTGACCCGCAACCGCCGAGCCTGGAACTGACTTTGTGACTGATACGTCTGCCCCGGGATTTACAGTGCTGGTTACCGACGCTGAATTATTGTTGTTGTTATAGTCTGTCTCCTTGCCGCTAACCTGCGCATGTTGGTTACGGTGATGGGGCTCGAAAGGGGAGCCGTATGTCGCACAACAATTGTCACAGTCGCCAAGGATCCACTGCCCATGGCTCCCAGGCTGCAATTTACAGTCGCGCTTAGCTGCGTACAACTACCCTGTGTCGAGGAAGCCGATACGAACGTCATGCTTGTGGGAAGCGTATCCGTCAGGGTGACTGATGAGTTGGTCGAAGGGCCGTTATTGGTAACCACGATCGTGTAAGTCAGGTTTCCACCGTTGATGACCGGGTCGGGCGAATCCGTTTTGGTCACGGATAAGTCGGTCCCGGGATTCACAAATGTTGAGTCGGAAGCGGAATTTGTGGAGGGATCTGTATCTGTTCCGATCGCGGTTGCGGAAACCGTGTTTGTGATCGTACCCGCTGCCTGGGGCACGACAACAATGGTGACTGTCGCGCCTCCTCCCAGCGCGAGTGTTCCGATGTTGCAGGTCACCACGCCTCCCGACTGCGAGCATGCTCCCTGGGTGGAACTGGCCGATATGAAATTCACGGTCGAAGGAAGTTTATCTGTAAGCACCACTCCGGGCGCCGCTGCGGGTGCGGTGTCCAGGTTACTTATGCTCACCGTGTAGGTAAGATTCGTGCCGGCCGTTACAGGATTTGGCTTGGCCGATTTGGTCACAAAAAGATCGAATAAAGCATTCACGGTTGTCGATACTGAGGCAGAGTTGTTTGCCGAATTCGGGTCTGTTTCTTTCCCCGATATGCTGGCTGTGTTCGTGATGGCTCCAGGAGAATTGGGGACGACAACGATTGTCGCGGTGGCGCTGCCGTTTCGCAACAGCGTTCCCAGAACGCAAGTCACTACACCGCCAGAGAGCGAGCACGTCCCCTGGCTGGGAGTGGCCGAGCGGAATGTGACGTTCGATGGCAGCGTGTCAGTCAAAGTCACGCCCGTGGCCGTTGAAGGGCCTGCGTTGTTCGCCACGATTGTATATGTGAGCGTACTCCTCATATTGACTGGATCGGGCGAATCCGACTTGGTGACGGAAAGATCAGCCTGAGTGAGGACGGTCGTGCTCGCCGTCGCACTGTTGTTGGCCGAATTTGGATCGGTTTCATTGGCGCGCACGCTGGCCGTATTGGTAATGCTTCCGGCCGCCGATGGAGTTACCACAATGGTCATGGTGGCGGTTGAGCGATTGTTGAGCGAACCGATGCCGCAGATTACCGTGCCGCCCGACTGCGGACAGGTTCCCTGAGTCGAACTGGCCGACACGAATGTGACTGTGGCCGGCAAAATGTCGGTAAGTGTAACGCCGGTTGACGGCGAGGGGCCGTTGTTGGTGACAACAACCATATAGGTGAGATTGTTTCCGGCGATGACCGGATCTGGAGAATCGGATTTGGTGACCGACAGATCGGCAGCCGGGTTCACAGTGGTGGTTACTGCCGCCGTGTTATTCGCCTGATTCGCGTCCGGTTCGTTACCCTTCACGGTGGCGGTGTTACTGATGGTCCCAGCGACTGTTGGAGTGACGACAATAGTAATGGTAGCGGCCGCGCTGGCAGCCATGCTGCCCAGGTTGCAAGTGACTATTCCCGAACCCGCCAGTGAGCAATTTCCCTGTGTGGACATAGCTGAAACGAATGTCACATTTGCCGGCAGCGTGTCAGCGACCACGACGCCTGTGTCCGGGGCGGGTCCATTGGAAACGACAATCGTGTAGGTGAGATTGTTTCCTACAGTCACCGGATCGGGCGAATCCGACTTGGAAATGGATAAATCCACCGGAGGATTCACCGTGCTCCTCGCTGTTGCGGAATTGTTGGCCGGCGTAGGATCGTTCTCGCTCGCTTTCACGCTGGCCGTATTGTTGATGATACCAGCCACGTTCGGCGTTGCCACGATAGTCACGGTGGCCGACGTGCCGCTGGCCAATCCCCCAATATTGCAGGTAACCACACCCACTGCCTGGGTGCAGCTTCCTTGCGTTGAGTTTGCAGATCCGAGCGAAACACCACTGGGAAGAGTATCGCTAACGACTGCGCCGCTCGCGTCAGACGGGCCATTATTTCTGACAACGATTGTATAGGCCAGCTTGTTTCCCACGGTCACCGGCTCAGGAGATGCGGTCTTGCTGATTGATAGATCCGCAAGCAGGGGCGTGCTCACAGTGGAGCTAAGCTTCACGGTGTTATTGGAAGGATCTGAGTCAGCTTCCTTGCTTGTTACGCCGGCAGTGTTGGTAATGGTTCCTGTGATGCCTGGGATGACAACAATCGTCATTGTCGCTCCCGAACCACCTGCCAGAGTCCCGATACTGCAAGTCACTGTGCCGGCCGACTGCGAACAGGTGCCGCGATTTGAAATTGCGGAAGCAAATGCAACGCCGGCTGGAAGCGTGTCAGTCATCGCGACGGCGGTGGCTGTGCCGCCGCCGTTGTTTGTCACGCTTACCGTGTAGGTCAAATCATTCCCCAGTACAGCCGGATCAGGAGACGCCGATTTGCTGATTGAAAGATTTACGGTGTTGGGACACGCAACGTCATGGGTAACGGAAACACCCAGGTTGATGAGCTGCTGCAGATCCGGGCAGTCTTCTGTGGTTAGCTTGTTTGCTGTCAGATCCACTGCGTCGCCCGGGCCAAGACCGTAATTCTCCGACAGGGGCTGCAGCGGCCTGCCAAACTTTAGAACGCTGCCAATCAAATTTCTTCTTAGATTCAGAGCCTTCAAGCTATCCAGGCCGGATAGGAACCGGATGTCAGAGATAGCGTTGCCTTCCAAGTTGAGCTGCTTGAGCTTGTAGAGGTGGGCCAAAGGACGAAGGTCTCGAACCTGATTGGCGCTCAGAATCAGGCCGGTCAGATTGGGAAAAGCTTCCAGACCTCTGAGGCTGGTGATGATGGGTGGTTCTTCGGCACTCGCGGATTTTCGAAAGTTGGTAGCATCCAGAAAGCTCAGAGTCTTGGCCAGATCGCAGGTGATCGGAGCGGTGGCGTCGATTTTAAGGGCTCTTCTTACCGCCGTTTCCAGGTCCGGATCGGCAAAGAAAACGCGCGCGAAGCACACCGACGTTCCAAATCCTCCTGGCGAGCCGCCGGGTTCTGTGGCCTGCATGGATTCGGTTGACCCGGCAGGTGAATTAATCGGAGAATCTGAGTAAAGTCCGGAGGGTGTCCCCGATGGCGCGCCGCCTGCTGGACTGGCCGGAATGGGGACGATAGCGATCTGACCGACCGACACCTGATCGTTTGTCGCCACCAGTATCGCCTCGCTGGAAGCGAAGGGATTGTCCTTAGGCAGAAAAGATACATCGATGGGAACGGAGGACTGCAGCCAAGTGGAAACAGAGCCATCTTTCAGCAACAGTAGAATACGGTTGGCGCCGCGCTCTACTGCAAAAATCTGCAGCGAATCCGGGCACGAGACTTCGCTGCGATACACCGCGAGCAATTGGCCCGGGTCGCGCAGACCGGACACGACAGTAGTCACCTGGCCTGTGGCGCGGTCATAAACCGCAACCCGCCCGCCGCTGCTGTCCGAGAAGTAGATCTTGCCGGTGCAGGAATCAACCGCGATGCCGCCTGCGCTTGCCACCGTCGGAATCAGCGCCAGACCTACTCGCGGGTCAGGCACAGCCGACTTGGCCGGAAACACCAGGCCGGTTTCCAGCGAGGTCCGGGCGATGATTGAAATTCCGCTCTGATCGGCAACCAACAAGTTGCCTGTAGCCGGATCCATCACCAATGCCGTCGGCTGATTTAGCCCAGTGACCACATCGCTGGACTCTCGGGTGGCTGGATTCAGCCGGATGATCCGCCCGCCCGTTTTTCCGGCCAGGAGGATGTACTCTTTGCCGTCGGATGCCGCGAATGAGACCGCCTTGGGAATGGTCTCGTTGTTGAAGGCTGCGACTGATATCCTCACGGAAGGGGGAGACACTTCAAAGACCGTACTATTCGTGGTTGTAGCCGCCTGCGGCTGTGTCGCCAGAGGCTTAGCGCCCGCAATCGATGCGAGCTCGGCGGAGTAGAGCTTTTTGAGGGAACTCAGATAAACTACCGACTGAACCAGTCCCAGTCCCGTGATCGTCAAAGCTCTCGGTTGAATGTCGACAGATGCCCCAACAATCTGGGCACCTTGTTCGGCGGTAACGGTCGCCGGAAGGGGAGACGGAATGCTGCTGGGGGCGCGGTAACTCCCAGTGGGATTGATGGTGCCGAACGTGGAATTCCCCCCCGCGATTCCGTTCACTTTCCAGACGAACGTACCGCTTCCGCCTTGAATGGAAAAATTCTGGACGCTTCCCACACTTAGTGAAGTCAGGGAAGGGCTCAGTTTCAGGGAGAGGCGCCCGGCGTCAGGGCGATAACTGTCAGATGCTCCTTGTGGTGGAATGTTTGCCAGAATCGGATCCGCGACGCTTCCGAAAAGCGACGTCAGATAAACCGGAGCGTCGCCGCTTACCCAGATGATTCCGCCCGACTGGTTGGCCGCCGCGGGGATGTACTGATCAATGAGGCGGCTGATCCGCTGTCTTGGTTGGAGCACCGTGTCGAAGCTTCCTAACACTTGGCCGTCAGGTCGAAGCGCCATGATGCGCACGTTGGCCGCGAGAGTTCCGGAATTCAACACCGCGACACCCGTGTAGTAATTCTGTGTCGTGGCGATGTGAGAAAAAATTGCCTTCGTGCGGCCTACAGCCGCGCTCGCTACGGCGGCCACGGAGCCGACAGAAGGCATGCCGTACGTGACGTAACCATTGATGGCCGCCGAGGTGGATTCAATCTTGATCCAGCCGTCCAGAGCGGCGTTTCCAGAGAATCCGAACATCGTTTCAACGTCTGCGCGCAGGCTGTGTCCGGATTCCAGCCCCAGAGTAACCGGGTTGTTCTTTAGGTTCTCTGCGCCGTAAAGCGTTCCGTCAGGCTTGTAAGCGGAAATGGTCAGAATCGAGGCTTGGCCGGAGTAATTGACCAATCCCAGTTCCGTTTTCCATGGGCCGAGCACCGCCATTTGCGGAAAGTAAAGCGTGCTGAGCTGCTCGGCAGCGTTGCGCGCATTCAGTCCCAACAGATCTCCGTTGGCCGATTTGACAAACTCAAAACCTGCGATTTCTGCTTCAGAAGACGCTGAAACGTATGTCCCATCAGGGATCGTGGTTACTGCAAAGAAGGATGCCGCATCCAGCCGGACAATCCCTTTAGGGGGCAGCGTGAGCGTCTTTTCACTCAAGCGCGAGGAGTCGGGTCCGACCAGTTGTATTTCCACATCGGTGCTTGCGCCACTGGGATTGATGATGTTCAGTTCGCTAGACGAGCCGGAATCTATTTGAATCTTGTTGAAAATAATTTTAGCGGCAGATTCGGGCAGGTCCGCGCCATCGAAGAGTGTAATGGGCGGTCCGTTCAGGAACAGGAAAAATCCGGTTAGTTCATCGACAGAGCTGGTCGCCTGAAACCAACCTATTTTTGATGGATCCAGGCTACTGCCGAAAAGCTCCGTTGCCTGTCTGGAGAACTGCTGGTTGGCTCTCACGGTGACCGGCACCGGATTCTGAAAGCCGCTGCCGGACAGCGGTTGACCGTCGGTGCCATACGCCGTGAGAATTACTGCCGCATCCTGGCTTGAAGGGTTGACGATGGCGATACCGGTCAGAGTATTTTGCTCAAATGAGAGCCGAGGGAAATTTAAAGTACTGGAAGCCTGGACCGAAGAGAAGAATCCGGGAAGGACAAGAGCCAGGGACGCGACGGCGATAAAGGCATAATGGAACGTCCCATCAAACAGGAATCGTGCCCGAAATGCCATCTTCGAGCGACTCTTGAAAAGATGGATTTGAGAAGGGTGCATTGTTCTCTGTGCGATCTTTGCGTTCTCTGGGTCTTTGCGGTGAATATTTGTGGATAATTCTGGCAGCCGTTTTGTCCGCGAATGCCTGTCCCAAGGGGGCGACACAAAATCCGAAGAATTTAAAATCCGCAATCCGAAATCCGTAATCCGCAATCGAATAACGGCCTGTCGCCCTTATAATACGGGGGCGTTCCCGATTAGAGTGATTCAGCATACGTAACGGGGTCCCCGAAGTATAGCTGATAATGGCCTTAAGTTTGTTGATCAAACGCGGTAGGAGTTGACATGAAAAATATCACTTTTGCGGAATTAATTGAGCTCTATCAGTTGAAGCCGCATCGAGAAGGGGGTTTCTACCGAGAAACTTATCGTGCGCGCGGAGTGATCCCCAAAAAGGCGCTGCCTGACAGATTTGGCGGCCAGCGATGTTATTCGTCTGCCATTTATTTCTTGCTCCCTCAAGGTTCTAAATCGAGGCTTCATCGAATTCATTCCGACGAGATGTGGCATTTCTATCTGGGAGATCCATTGACTATCGTGCAGATTCATCTGAACGGCAAAGTAGAGCAGGTCACGCTCGGCCATGATGTTAAATCCGGACACACGGTCCAGCATGTCGTACCGGCCGGCCACTGGTTCGGGGCATATCCAAATACGGGTGGCCGTTTTTCTTTTGTGGGTTGTACGGTGGCTCCCGGCTTTGACTTTGCCGACTTCGAAATGGGAAAACGCCGCGATCTGCTGAAACAATTTCCGAAAGCGAAGGACGTGATCGAGTATTTGACGGATTAATAGCTGCGTCAGCGGCCCGATGAAATGGGACAACGCCGCGGCCTGCTAAAGAGTTTCCGAAAGCGAAGGACGTGATCGAGTATTTAGCGGACTAATGCCGCGTCAGCGGCCTGATGAATTTAGCCCGGCCTTTCAAGGCCGGGTAGAATGAATTATTCACAGTTCTCGTCGCATAGCGACGATTGAGCCCTGGGCCATGGCAAACACTTACACATCGTTGCATTACCACATCATCTTCAGCACCAAAAACCGTGTGCTTTACATCAAACCTGAAATCGAGCAGCGGCTGTGGTCTTACATCGGCGGTATTGCCAGAAAGCAGAAAATGACAGCCTTACAGATAGGTGGCATTGAAGACCATATTCACGCACTGGTGCTGGCTTCACCGACTCACGCTCCTAGCCAGATTGCACAATATCTCAAAGGCGACTCTTCCAAATGGATACACGAAGAATTCCCCAAACTGCGCGATTTTGCGTGGCAGGATGGATACGGTGCATTCACCGTCAGCAAATCAAATCTGGGTGAGGTCATCGGATATATTCAGAATCAGCGCGAGCACCATCGAAAGAGGACTTTTCAGGAAGAGTATGTGGAGTTGCTCCGAAAGCACGGGATTGATTACGACGAACGCTACTTGTGGGGCTGAGTCAATCGTCGCTACGCGACGAATTCTTTTCTTTAACCTTGATCCCCGGCCTTGAAAGGCCGGGCTAAAGTCAGATGCCGCTGACGCGGCGCCGCAGACGTGCGCGAGGAGGCTCGGGGCGATGAGTGGGCTCGATTCCAGAAATCAACCTTTCTTTGAGCTGTTATGATGTCCCAACGCCGGCGTGGTGCACAGATTCAAGTCGCTCTCACCGCATTCTTCGCGCTCTTCTCGATTGTTGGCTTGGCACTCTACGGGCTTCCGTATTACTACGACTTCATGGTCAAGGAATTCGGCTGGTCGCGCACCCAGGTTACTTCGGGAAACGCGCTCAGCAAGCTTCTGATTGGCCCGCTGTTCGGATTTATTGCCGGTTGGATCGTAGATCGTTTTGGCCCGCGCCGGCTGATGCTGGCGGGCATTTTGATGGCGGGTATTGCACTGATCGGTTTGAGCGTGATGTCAGCCCTCTGGATGTTCTATTTCTTTTACCTGTTCAATGCGCTTGGTTACGTCTGCGGCGGACCGTTGCCAAATCAGGTTCTGTTGTCGCGCTGGTTCGATCGATCTCGTGGAAAGGCGATGGGATTTGCTTACCTGGGGATCGGCATTGGAGGCGCCGTTGTTCCGCTCCTCTCTTATTGGCTGACCCAAAACTTTAGCTGGCACGGCGCGCTCCGAGTTTTAGGAATACTAATTATTGCCATCGCTTTTCCCATGGCGCTGTTTGTAAAGGAGTCGCCTGAGTCCGACTCCGAGTCGCCCGCGACAGACGGCAAGGATCAAAGGTCGAAAGTCGAAAATGAAATGTCGAATGTCGAAGGTCGAATGTCGAATGCCGGCGCTGGCGGGTTCCCGGTGCGCGGTTCCAGGTCGGAAGCCAGGAATCAGTTGGGAGACCCGGATTCTAAGTTGAACCCACGCTCTACATTCGAACTTCGAAATTCGAAATTCGAAACTTCAAAGTTAGCTCCGATGAAAGAAGTGTTCTCGAGCGCGCCGTTTTACTTGCTCGCTATTGGAAGTATGGCGTCTATCGGGGCCATTGGAGGCGCCAATCAGCACCTGAAGCTGTTTCTCAGCCTGGATCAGGGCTATGCGCAGCGAGAAATCGCTCGGATTCTTTCGCTGGTGTTGACGGCAAGCATAATCGGAAGGCTGCTCATGGGCTGGCTGGCGGATCGTTTTCCGAAGAAGTATGTGATGCTGCTGATCTACTCGATTGTTGCCTCATCCATTCCGCTTCTGTTCCTCGCTTCGTCGCCCAATGTTATGTACCTTTTTGCGCTCATTTTCGGCATCGGCCTGGGAGGAGATTACATGATCATTCCGTTGATGGCTGCTGAGCTCTTTGGGATCCGGATCCTGGGGCGCCTGATGGGAGTGATCCTGACCGCCGACGGAGTCGCAGAAGCGCTCTCACCAATGTTGGTGGGTCGTATCTATGATTCGACGAAGAGTTACTCGTCGGCGTTTATGATTTTAGTCGCGATGGCAGCGATAGGAGCAGTGGCGGTGGCGCTCTTGCCGAAAAGTTCAGGCTCGAAGAGCCGTCATTGAGTAGCCCCGTCCCCAAGCCGACGCAAAGGC
>DASYPF010000022.1:0-15558 GCA_036006905.1 Acidobacteriota bacterium | reverse complement strand
CCTTGCGTCTTTGCGCCTTTGCGTTAAGCTTTTCAGCGAAAATTTATAAATAATCCGGGGTAAGGCTGGGAGGGCGCTTCCAGGGAGTTCACGGATTAACCTGCGTGGTTACAGTCTTGCTGTTATTGCCGGAAACCGGATCCTGCTCGGTCCCATTGCTAATCGAAGTACTGCTGATACTCACCGTGTTTGTCTTTGCTCCCGTAGTCGTGGGACGCAGGATAATCGTGATCGTTCTGGGAGAGTTTTTAATCAGCGTGCCTAAGCTGCAAGTGATCGTGCTGCTTCCGAACGAACAACTTCCCTGAGCCGAACTTGCCGAAACAAAGGTCATGCCTGCCGGTAAAACATCAGTTACCTTTACTTGGGTGGCCGTCGACCGCCCTTTATTGACGACGCTCGCGCTATAGGTAATATCGTGGTTTGCAGCGCTCAAGCTCACCGGATCAGGTGAATCCGTAAGTGTTGTCACCTCAAGATCGGTTTCCGCAGGAATGGGGGTGACATTCATGCTCCTGCTGGCCGTATTGTCGGCCGCATTCGGATCGCTCACGCCGCTTGACACACTGACGTTATTCGTGATCGTCCTCCCCAGAGCGGTAGAGTCAACGTTCACAACAACAGTGACGGTCGCGCTATTGCCGCTGTTCAAAGTTCCAAGATTGCAGGTGAATACGCCACCCGAGGGAAGAGAACAACTCCCTTGGCTGGCGGTTCTGGAAACAACCGTTACAACGGTGGTGCCCGTCGGCGGATCAACGGGCAACGTATCTGTGACCGTTACTCCCGTGGCAGCGCTCGGACCGCTGTTGGTCACCGTGATCGTATAGGTAACGCCGTCGCAGTTGCTGCCAATAGAACAAGTAGAAGGACCGCTCTTAGTAACTGACAGGTTGGCGCTTGAACTAGTCGTAGTGGGGTCGCTGGCGCTGTTGTTGGCTGGATTTGTGTCACCTGGCGTGGAAACGGTGGCAGTGTTGGTCACACTGGAAGCGGCGCTGGCGGACACACTCACCGTCAGTGAGACGCTGGTGCTGGCGCCGGCAACAAGAGGCCCTCCGTTGGCGCACGTCACCGTCTGCCCGGCGGCTGAACAGCTCCACGTAAGTGAGCTCCCGGACACAAAGCCCAGGCCAGCCGGTAAAGAGTCCGTCACGGTGATCGCCCCCGTTGTCGCAGCCGAACCCACATTCTGCACGCCAATCGTGTAGACCCCGATGCCTCCCAGCGGAAAGTTCCCGCTGTGAGACTTTGTGATCGCCAGATCGATTCCTCCAATGACCGCCGTGGAAACAGTGGCACTGTTGTTTGCGGGAACAGGATCGTTCTCAGTGCCGCTTTCAATTGAGCTGCTGCTTACGCCGACTGTGTTGCTGATTATCCCCGCAGTCGTCGGTCGGACAACGATTGTGACCGTCTTGGGAGAGTTCTTTGCCAGCGTACCGAGGCTACAAGTCACCCTGCCTGCTGATTGCGAACACGCGCCTTGCGTCGATGTGGCGGAAATGAAGCTGACGCCAGCAGGAAGCACGTCGGTCACCGTAACTCCCGTGGCCGTCGATCGTCCTTTATTGATGACACTCGCCGTGTAGGTAAGGTCGCTGTTCACCGTGACCGGGTCGGGTGAATCAGTCAGTGTCGTGACTTCCAGATCGGTCTCCGGAAGAGTAGGAGTGACCCTCATGTCTGCACTGGCGGTATTATTTGCCGTGTTTGGATCAAGCGTATTGCTTGCCACGCTGACCCTGTTTGTGATGACTCTCCCGATTGCAGTAGAGTCAACGTTAATCACGACGGTCACAGTCGCGGTGCCACCGTTATTCAGCGAGCTGAGATTGCAGGTAAAAGCGCCTCCGGAAACTCCCGAACAAGTGCCCTGGCTGGGCGTAGCCGAGACGAAAGTTACCACCGTCGCTCCGGTCGGCGGATCAACAGGAAGTGTGTCTGTGATCGTCACTCCTGTCGCGGAATCCGGCCCATCATTGGTAACAGTGATTCTGTAAGTGATACCATCACAATTATTGCCAATGCTGCAAGTAGATGGGCCAGATTTAGATACCGATAGATTGGCGTTGGAGGCGCTCACGGTCGTGCTCACCGTCGCCGTATTGTCGGACAGGTTGGGATCGGTTTCGTTGCCCCGCACGGCGGTCGTGTTGGTGATCGTCCCCGCCGCTGTAGGCGTGGCGAAGATGGTGACGGTGGCGACGGCTTTGTTCGCCAGGGTTCCGAGATTACAGGTCAGCACACCGGCCGATTGCACGCAGCTTCCTTGCGTGGCACTGGCCGAGACCAACGTCGCGCCTGGCGGCAGATTGTCGGTGAGCACTACTGACGTGGCGTCCGAAGGTCCGTGGTTGGTGACCAAAATCGTGTAGGTGAGGCTGTTTCCGGCGTTGATCGGATTGGGCGCGGCCGATTTGGTAACAGACAGGTCCGCTAAAAGTGATGAGTCAGGATTGTAGGCGTCTGGCGCAGGCTGTGCTGGAATGTTGGCCAAGACCACACCCGAAGTGGTACCAAACAACGAAGTCAAATTCACCGGCAGGTCACTCTTGACCCAGATCAAGCCGCCTCCCTGGCCAGCGGCCTGCGGGATAAGTTCATCGATGAGCCTGGTGATCCGTTGCCCTGGACGGAGCACCGTGTCATAGGTCCCCAGAGCCTGTCCGTTGGGCCGAATCGCCATGACTCGCACATTGGTCGCTGAAGCTGCAGACTTGGCAGCCGCCGAAGTGCTGGGGTTTAAGATTGCGACTCCGTTGAAGAACCCCTGAGATGTCGCAAGATGGGAAAAAATGGCCCGCGTCCGCCCCTGGCCCGAGCCGCTCACGGCCGCCACGGATCCGACCGATGGAATTCCGTAGGTGACATATCCGTTGAGCGCGGCGGACGAAGATCCCACTTTAATCCAGCCATCCACGGCGCTGTTTCCTGTAAAGCCGAACATCGACTCGACATCCTCGCGCAAACTTGCTCCCGCATCCAGCGTCCGGCCGACTGGATTGTTTTTCACCGCGGGCGGGGCATAAGGCGTGCCGTCGGGACGGAACGCGGTAATGGTCAATGCGACCTGTGTGTTCGAATAATTGACTACGCCGATTTCGGTTTTCCAAAGGCCGAGAACTGCCATCTGTGGAAAGTTCAACTCGGCCAACTGCTCGGAGGTGTTCCGCGCGTTTAGACCAAGAAGATCGCCGTTGGCGGTCTTAACAGACTCAAAGCCCGCGATCTCCCTGTCGGAAGAGACAATCAGATAGGCGCCCGGGGAAAGCACGCCGGCATTGAAGAAGCTCGCGGCGTCCAGCCGTGTCACTCCCTTGGCGGGCAGATTCAGAGTGCGCACCGATGCCGCAGCCCCGCCGCTCATCAGACGCAATTCCAGGTTAGCGCCGCTGTCGCCGGGATTGATGAGGTTGATCTCGGTGGAGTAGCCGGCATCGATTCGAATCTGATTGAAGGCGATTTTGAGAGCCGCGTCAGGAAGGTCTGCGCCGTCAAACTGCGTGATAGCGGGGTTCAGGAATAAAAAAAACCCCACCAGGCCGTCGACCGAGCTGGTTGCCTGAAACCAGGCAACCGTAGAAGGATCAACTCCACTTCCAAATAATTCCGACGTCAGCATAGCTTTCTGCTGATTGGCGGCAACGGTGATTGCAGCGGGATTCTGAAAACCAGTGCCCGCCACAAGCCGGCCGTCGTTGCCATATGCGGTCAGCGTCACAACGGCGGCTTGATCAGTCGGATTGACGATTGCGATCCCCGTCAGTGTGTTCTGATCAAAGGAAAGCCGGGGAAAGTTCAATGCGCTCCGCGCCTGCAGCAAAGACGAAGCGGTCTGGAAGATCAGCAACAGCAGCAGTGGAGTAATGCGCTTCATAAAACCGGCTCGAGTATAGCGGATCAAAGTTCGAGAGACGATACCACAACGTCTCGGGTTATTCACAGATGTTGACCGCAAAGACTTGGCGCAGGGGCGCCACAACAAGAAGCGTCATTATGTCATTGGTCATCGGTCATCGGTCATCGGTCATCGGGTTCCCGTGTTGTTTCAGCATCTGTTCAAATCCGTGATGGAGAATGAGGTCTGAGCCCGCGGAGCGGGCGTCCGCGTGTAGCCCCCGGCGCAGCGAAGCGGAGCCGGGGGCTACACGCTGGCCGCCCGCTTCGCGGGCTCGGCGCGCCTCAGCGGGGCGGGTGCAAAACTTCACCTGCGGGCCCGTGTGTTGCGTTGCGGCGGCTCTTTGTTATAAAAAGATCGTACCTCACCTGGACGAATTCTCCCTCCAGGGATTGGACTCGGTTGGAAATCGAAGGAAAAGCTTCAGCCCGCGCCTCGAGATCAAAAATGCGTCTCTGGGAATACATTCCAGTGACATGCATGCGTAGCCCATCCATCTTGCGTAGCGCGTTCTTCTTGCGACTGATTGCGCTGGTACCCGCCGCTCTGGCTCTTTCGGCCCCTAGCTTTTCTCAGCAAGAACTAATCGGACGCGATCCGCAGAAACTTTGGGCGCTCATTGTTGGGATCTCCAACTATTCGCACGCGCAGCCTCTGGTTTATGCCGCACAGGATGCGGCGGCTATCAGCAACTTCCTGAAGAGCCCGCGCGGAAGGGGATTCCCCGAAGACCACGTGTTTACGCTGCTGGAGGACCAGGCAACGCGCTCCGGCATATTGAAGGCCATTGATCGGCTGGCCGAAAAGGCCGAGAAAGGAGAGGTGGAGACAGTCGGCATTTATCTCGCCGGCCACGGATTTACCAAGCTGCGCCATGGCTATTTCGTCCCCAGCGACGCCAGTCTGGACGAGATCACTTCCGGCGGAATTTCCTTTGCTGAGCTGAAGGCTCTGATTGACGACTACCTTGCCAAAACAAAGCAAAGAATTTTAGTCACCGACATCTGCAATGCAGGAAGGATCAATCCCGTGCAACCGGAATTAGTTCAAAAAATCCAGGATTTACTCAAGTCCGGAAAAACCGGCCCCGAGCAAACAGAGCTGGCGCAGAAAATTCAGAATGTTCTCAACGAAGAATTGTTGAAACTCGGCAAAACTCCGGGTGGAAGCTTTCTAAATCTCCTGGCAAGCCGGGCAAATGAAGCTTCTTGGGAGAACGACGAATTGGGTGCCGGGGTATTTACGCACGTACTTTTGGAAGCGCTCAATGGAAAAGCCGCCGCCGAAGGGAAAGTCCCCATTATCAGCGCCAAATACGTGATTGACTACTTGAACTCGGAGGTGCCTAAGTACACGGCTAACACACAACATCCGCAGTGCAACCCGGATTACGATCCGAACCTGGCACTTTCTTATTTGGACAGGCCGGGACCTCCGCCCAAGACCGAAGTTGCAAAAGCAATTTTGGAAATCCTAAACATCGACAAGCGCCCCTTCTCTCGAGTGCAATGGATCGACCCAAGAAACCGTTCGGACGCAGTGCGCCAACTGCCGCGAGATCAGAACGCAGTTCAAATCAGCTCACTGCCCCCGGGGGAACTGGAACTCCATTTTTACGATGCCGAGAATCGCCCTCATAGCGTGAAGGTAAAACTGCAACCCGGTAAGAACGATTTGGATTTGACCAGGATCACCGGGACGCGGAATTTTCTGCCGCTTCCGGGCAGTTACGCGGCGCGACTGCGCCGTTCTCAGGCGCGCGCTCTGGGCCAGGCAGCATCGCTGACGACGTACATTCCTCTGAAGACTCGTCCCTCACCGCAGCCGCCCGCGGCTGCGACTGAAACGGAGGCCGCGCTCCTGATGCAATTGCAAAGCGGCACCGAGGTGTATGTTGATGGGTCGTCCTACGGCATGGCAGGCGGTAGTGATCGATTCCTGCAACTTGAAGGGCTTGCTCCGGGGTACCACAACATTACACTGATACCTACCCCTGATCGCGAGCAGCGATTTCGAGTGAGACTGTTCAAAGGACCTCAAATTTTTGACAGAGCCAGCGGCGAAGTGCGCGCGGTCGTCGAGATTCAGCCGTCGGCCGACCAGCTCGCTATCCCCGTGGATCTTCCATCGAACTTGGCTCAGGATTATCGCAGGTTCGTGCAGGCACTTTGGCAGGAGCGCCTGATTGCTCCTTTGGGTGACTCCGCATGGGATTACTATCAGCGCATGCAATCACTGCTTCCTGCAACCCTTCGGGAGAACCTGCAGCGGCAACTGGCCGTAGCCATGGGCGATCGCGCGCAACGCATTATTCTGCGGTACCTGCGGGGCCGGGACATTGTTTGGAACGCGGCAGCCTTCGAAGAAGGCGCCAATCTTCTGGATCGAACACAGCGGCTGTTCAAAACCGGGTCTGCCTTCGAACCGCAAAAGAGATTCTTTACAGGACGCGCCTCACTGGAACGAGGAGAATACGCACAGGCGGTGCCGGAACTACAGCGTGTTATCGCCATCGATCCGGAGGCCGCCTATGCCTACAATGCGCTGGGACAGGCCTTCTGGAAGCAGAATCGGCTGCAGGAGGCTATTCAGCCGCTTGAGCGATCGATACAACTGGCGCCCAACTGGAGCTACCCGCGCGATACCCTTGCATTCATTTATCTAGAACAGCGGCTTTACCAGCAGGCCGAACAAGCTTTCCAGCAATCGATTCAACTCAGCGCCGAATCCAGCGCTGCTTACCATGGGCTGGGACAGCTTTATCTGCTGCAGGGCCGATTCCAGGACGCAGAAGCGCAAGTACGGCGCGCCATTGAAATCAATCCCGGCAACGCCTATGCCTATGAGACGCTGGGCAAGCTTTTTCAGGGCCAGCGACGCAACAACCAGGCCGAGCAGATGTTCCGGCTGGCGATTCGGCTGGAACCGGATGAACCTTCTTTTCAAATCAGCCTGGCCCAGTTGCTGCAACAGATCGGCCGGCTGCAGGACGCGCAGCCGTTTCTGGCCCGGGCGGTGGATCGCAATCCAAATAACCGGGTGGCGCTGGAGGCCTACGCTTCCTTTCTGACAGAGCAGAATAAATTCTCCGAAGCCGAAAAGCTCTTCAGACAGGCGTTCAAGATCTCGCCGGATGATTCGAATTTGCATGTCGGCTATGGCCGGCTGCTGTTTAAACAAGGCCGAGCCGGCGACGCAGAAAAAGAATTCAAGACCGCCATCCGACTCAGGCCTGACAATCCGTTTGCGCATTGGAATCTGGCGAGGATCTACGTCGACAGGCAGAAGATACCCGACGCGGAAAAAGAGCTGGCGCTGGCAGAAAAAGCAGACTCGCGATTTGCCAAGACCCCTCTGCTGCTTGGCCAAATCCGCCAGGCGCAGAAGCGTCACCGGGAAGCCCTGGATTATTACCGGAAAGCATTGGCATTGTCGATTGAACCGGCGCAGCGGCAGGAAATTGAAGGCTACGTCGAGGAAATCGAAGGAGCGATCGCTCAGGAAAAGCTGGAGCAAGCCAAGGCGAGGACGGATAAGAAGGACTACCCCGGCGCCTGGATGATGTTCGCAGAGGCATTAAGGGACGCGCCCGACCAGCGTCAGTTAAGAGAGGCAATGCTGCGATTCCAGCAGGACCATCCCGCAGAGGCTGACCCCTCGCTGCTTCCATCGTCGACGCTCTCGCAGGTTCTCAAAACGCCTTTCTGGAAAACCCAACGGCAGTCCGAAGAACTGTGGCGGAAAGGCGACAGGTCCCAGGCCACAGAATCCTTTATCGCGGCGATCGAGCGATTGGCGGCGGATGAACGCCGCGTGGTTTCCTCTACGTCCTTCAACATCGGTAATTCGATCTTCGGCATCCATCAATTCATTTACGTTTGGGGATTGCGGCTGATCGAGGAAAGGAATTACCAGGGGACCCTGAGGCTGATGGACGTCGCCTTGCAGCAGCACTTATTTGGCGTCGTTCCTGATTTTTCTCCTTTTACTGTCGACAGCCTGATGATCTCGGCTGAAATTACCGATCCCAAGAAATTCTCCGAGTTTGACGTGGCTCATCATCCTGACCACCGGGCGCATGAACTGTATGCGGCGGCTTATGCGGGGATGGGAGATATGGTCCAAGCGCGGCAGTATCTACCGGCTCTGGAAACAACCAAGCCGGACCTTGCGGCGCGCATGCTCGTCGCAAAGACACTGCAGCGCGAGAAAAAATGGAACCCGGCCGCTGGAATCCTGCAGGAGGTTTTGCAGAATTCGAAGCTTGTTTCCGAGCCGGATTCGCTTGCCGAGGCTTTTGTTTTACTCGCCGAGATCCAGTGCCAAGCCGGCGAATGTGGAGCCGGACGGAAGACGCTGGAGAGCGGGCTGCGAATTCTTCCGAACAATCCGCGGATCAAGGAAGCCTTGGGAAAGCTCTGACGTGAAGAGCGAAATGCGGTCAAACCGGAGGTTACCCGTCACTGGTCATCAGTCATCGGTCATCAGTCATCGATCAAATCCGAGTCGCGACAGTAAGAAGCAAAAACTGATTTCTCTGTATGGGCGACTCTGTGTGGCCGCCCGTTTCTCTCTCTCAGAAAATGTCGCGTTCTTCGCGCTCTTCGCGGTGAGCTTTTTTTTGGCATCTAAGCAAGTCCTTATCGTCCACGCCGACACACTCACCGGTGAAGTGCGTGGAAGCGTGCTCGACGTGCAAGGAAAGTTGCCCCTGACTGGCGTCACCATGACATTGATCAATATCGACCGCGGCTGGAAAAAGCAGATGCAGACCGATGCCGCCGGGAATTATGTTTTCCTTCAACTGGAGCCGGGAAGCTACACGGTTGCCGCGGAAATGTCGGGTTATTTTAGGATGGAGCGCACCGATGTTCTGATTCGCCTGAATCAGCCCAAGGTAGTGATACCCCCTTTCGAGCTGCGAAAGCTGGTAACTACGCCGACAGAGCAAATTACCGTGCGTGGCGAGCAAACCAAGACTGCCATCATCGACTTAACCGTGTCCGGCCCGACTCGAGTGGTGCTGGCCTATGTCAATGAACCTGGACTGACTTCTCTTGTATCTCTTCTCGATGCCGCACTCCGCTTCAATTTTGACGTATCGCTGGTGCACCACCTTCCTTTGAAGGGAACGCGCACGTTTGACCAGTTGGCGCTTCTTGCACCGGGTGTGTTTCGCGTGCCTTTCTCCGCGGGTCAGGGCCCTGCGGTGGGAATCGGAGTGGGCACCACAGGGCAATTCTCAGTAAACGGCATGCGCGGCCGAAGCAACAACTTCACGGTCGATGGTTCCGACAACAATGACGAAGACATCGGCGTCCGCAGGCAGGGATTTGTCGCTCTCATTCCACAGACCATTGAGAGCGTGCAGGAGTTTCAAATCATCACTGCCGGATTCCCGGCCGAATTTGGGAGAAACTCGGGATCCATGGTGAATGCAGTTTCCCGCTCGGGACAGAAGGAACTTCACGGGACCATTTATGGCCTCTTTAACGACGACGCTCTCAACGCTGGAAACTTTTTTGAACAGAAATTCGCCGACGCAGTCAACGTCGGAAACCTGAATGGCGGCCGGTTCAAAGGAAAGGATTTCACTCAGGCCGTATTTGGGGGTGTTGTGGGAGGACGCATTATCCCTGAAAAACTTTTCTATTTCATCTCCGCGGAGCGACAGCAAAGCCATGGAACCAGCCTGGGGCATTTTGTAGTTCCCACTACAGGCGAACGAGGATTGAGAATCAAACGGGACCCGGATGGCGACATCTACCAGCAAAACGGATTTGTCCCCGTCGATCAACTGCTGAAGTTCTTTCAGCCGCCCGATGGGCGTTTCATTTCTTATTCTGATCTGGCCGGAAAAGGTGTTTTCAGCCTCTATCCTCTTGCCAACAATCCAGCCGGGCCATTCGGGGCCCACAACTATTCGCAGGCCAAGCGAAACGAGGCAAGCGGCCTGGTTTTTTCTATTAAGAATGACTGGTACATTACGTCGGCGCACAGTTTTGCCGCTCGCTACAACTTTACCAACGACAACTCGATTCTCCCTTTCACCAGCGATGCCATCAACTCCTCGCTTGCAACCGGCACGCGCACCCAGAACATCTCTCTGTTCCTGAACAGCACCACACCGCACTACGGCAATGCTCTGCGCTTATCCTACGGCAGAACCCGACTTGAGTTCCCCCCGGAAAAGAGCAGCCCATTTCTGTTTGGTTCCGCAATCACCGAAGAGTTCTCCCGCCTGGTCAATCGCCCAATTCAGGCAATCGAGACTCCTTATGGCCGCTTCGGACCATTCGGCGCAACCGGACCCATCGGGCAGCTTTCCATAATTCCCTACAGCACCATCGGCATCGACGTTTTCAATTTTCCGCAGGGCCGGGTGGACAACACGTTTCAAATCAGCGATTTTGTGGCGCGCTCAGGCGCGGCGCATACGATCAAGACGGGGTTTGACATCCGGCGCTCGCAACTGAACAGCTTTTCCGATAGAAACAGCCGTCCGCTGCTTCTGTTCGGAAACGGCGTAGTCTCGGACGCTTGCGCTCTGAATCCATTTTGTGTTTTCGCGGCGGGAGATGACCGCATCTTGCGGGGGACGGATCTGGCAGCTCTCGGCGCTGCGGCGGGATTTCTGCAATCGATCAGTACGGGCGCGCTTCCCGACACGACGATCGGACTGCGCTTCACGCAGTATGATCTGTTTATTCAAGACGACTGGAAGCTGCGCAAGAACCTGACTTTGAATCTGGGATTGCGTTATGACCTGCAGACGGTTCCCTCTGAGGTGAACCGGCGCATTGAACGGACCTTTGGACTCACTCCGGATCAGTTTCCCCGTCTCCAGCCGGCGGGCAGCGCCGAAGACCAGGGGATAATCACAAGGGGCAATCAGGGGTTCGACGCGGCGCTGGGGGCACTGCAAAGATTCATCGCCGGCAGGAAAAGAATTTATCAGTCGGAGCGCAATAATCTTGGCCCGCGCGTTGGTATTGCGTGGGATCCCGTTGGAAATGGGAAAATGGCACTTCGCGCCGGTTACGGACTCAGCTATGACGCCAATCTGGGAGCAGTCACCAGCCAGTCGCGCAATGTGTTTCCAACCTTTGTCCCTTTGAATCTCGACCCCAACTTCCAACCGCCCGCAGGCACGGTGGTCAACAGTCCCGTCTTCTTTGACTTCAGACCTACGCAGGCTCCGATGATCCGGCCGGGCACGTTGAATACTTTCAATTTCACCGGAGCCGCTTTTGCCACCGCCCTGGGAACGCTGTTCGTGCAAGCTCCTCCCGCCCCGGGCATTAACTTCAGCAGCAATGGTCTTGCCTTCACATTGCCGGAGAAGGATCTGAAGACCGGTTACGCGCAGCATTTTGTTTTCTCGGCTGAGCGACAGTTTGGAGACAATTTCGTCGCGGTGGTCAATTATGTCGGCGGTCGCGGCCTGCACCTGGTGCGCTTTGCCACGCCCAACGCGGGTTTGCTTTCAACGCCGGTATTATTTTTCCCTTTCGCCTCGCGCGATCCCAGACGACCGAATCAGAACTTATGGATTTTTGATTTGCCGCCCACCATCCCTGCTCCGAGGAGCAGCAGGCCCGAGCAGGCATTGGGCGCATACACGGTATTTCAAGATTCGGCCGGCTCCAGTTATCACTCACTGCAGGTTTCCGTGGAACAGCGCCTGAGGCGCGGGCTGCAGTTTCGCGGGAGTTGGACTTGGTCCCACGCGATCGACGAAGTCTCCGATCCTTTTGACGGTCGTGGCTTCTTCTCGCTTGCCCAAGAGGGCACGCGCCCGGACCTGGAGCGGGCGTCGGCCAGCTTTGACGCGCGCCACAGGGTCGCTTGGTTCTTTGTGTGGAACTTGCCGGCCCCTGGTAATTATGCGGCGCTTCGCAACTGGAAGTGGGCCGCAGCGGGCGAGTTTCAAAGCGGCCAGCCGTTCACCGTCAATACGTCATTTGACCAGAATCGGGACGGCAACCTGACTGACCGATTGGACTCGCTGAAGGGGATCACTGTGAGATCCGGAGATGCCTATCCCATTCGCCTGGATCCGGGCGTTCCCATTGCGCCCACAATTTCCCCGCAGAATCAATGCATGAGAAACGGCCTGGTCGCCTGTCCCCGGGAAAATGGACGGGTAGGCCGCAATACCTTCCGGGCCGACGGCATCTCCGCCATCGACCTGGCGCTGTGGCGCAGCTTCAGCATCCGCGAGAGAACGACGTTGGATTTACGCGCGGAAGCTTTCAACATTTTCAACCGAACCCATTTTGGAATCCCGGTTCGAATCCTGGAATCTCCCGGCTTCGGGCGTGCTTTTGATACCCAAATCAATCCGAGATCGATAAGATTGGCTCTCAGGTTGGCGTTTTAATCAGGATTGTTTCAATTGCGGATTTCCTCGATTGCGGATTGCGGATTTCCCCGATTGCGGATTTTGGATTGCGGATTTCCTCAATTTCGGATTGCGGATTTTGGATTGCGGATTCGGGCGATTCAAAAGTGGATTTGGAGTGATCATGACGAAGATGCGATTGCGCTACTTCGGATTACGGATTTACAATGTCTTCAGTGGTCAGCTCTCAGCTGTAGCGGAGCCGAGAGAAGCTCAATCCATAATCCGAAATCCGCAATCAAAAGAATCCGCAATCCGCAATCCGCAATCCACAATCCGCAATCAAGAGAATCCGCAATCCGAAATCCGCAATCCGCAATCAAAGGAGGGCTCATGCCTCGTCTTAGAATTGTAATCTCCTTGCTACTCTGTCTTGTCCTGATCGTGGCCACTCCGGCGGCTCAGAATAAAGTTTTGCCCATTGGGATGGTTCTTCAGACAAAAGGAGATGTGCAGATACAGCGAGGGAGGGAGAAAAAACCGGCAAGACTGGGAGAATTGCTCTATGCAGGCGATCAGGTGGCGGCAGTATCGGGAGAAGCTACATTGGTTTTTTGTCCCTCCACCGAGAGAGTGAACTTGAAGAGCAACAGCTTGGTGGAACTGACGTCGCAGTCCATCCGAGTCCTGAAAGGAATAGCGCCAGCAAGGCAAAAAGCTGCTGCGTGTGCTCTCCCCCACGTAGCGCTCGGGGCGGAGAGCATGGAGCGGGTAGGAGCGTTGCGCGCTCGCGGCTATCCCCCGATTCTCCTGTATGTTGGCGGCCCGATCACCAATTCTCATCCTCTCTTCCATTGGGGTCCAATTAAAGACGCCAAGCTGTTTCGCGTCTTTGTCCGTGATGAAATGGGCACGGTGATATGGGAGCAGGAGACAAATTCCCAGAGCATTGCCTACCCAGAGTCAGCGCCCGCGCTGGCGGCAAAGATCTATCAGTGGGAAGTCCGCGCCGAAGGTGACGGGAAAATTGTCGCCCAGCAGACAGCAAACTTTGAAGTAAAGCCGGATGCTAAGCATTCACGAATGCCGTCCAATGATACAGCCGCGCGAATGCTGGCTGCGACCGAACTGGAAAACGCCGGTTATTACGCCGAGGCGGCGGATCTTTTCCGCTTGCTGCGCGACGCAAATCCCAATGACACGCGGTTGACACGCCATCTTGCATGGCTTTATTGGAAAGCAGGACTGGTCACTGCGATGAATGAAGAGCTGGGAAAGCTGAAGGCGAAGGAGCCCAAGTAAAGTATGAATGACGAACTACGAATGACGAAGTTCGAATGGCGAATGACCGATAGCTTTCTGACTGCGGCTGTAATGTCGAGCGCGTCCCGTCGGCTCAGAAAAATTAAACCACGGGGAACACTGGGAACACGGGGAGATAAGGTTCTTCTATCAACAACATCATATTAAGCGGTCGCTTCTGGTCCCCGTGTCCCCGGTGTTCCCCGTGGTTCAGTCTTTCTCTACGGAGCAATCCTGAGCGGGGTACGCCATTCGCCCTTTTCATCGCGATCGAAGACGAAGCCACCCTTGGTTGGCATTCGTCATTCGAAGTTCGTCATTCGCACTTAGAACCAATGTGCGGCCAAACTCGGAACTATGCAACTGGCTAAAAACAAGCGGGTGTTTCGCTTGCTCCTCTACCTGGCAGTTGTCTCCTTCTCCGTGGCGCTGGCCATTCTGTTCCAATCCAGTTCTCTCGGTCAGGGGATCGAGCAGCGCACCTACGATCTACGATTCAAGCTCCGAGGGCCGCTGCCACCGACAGCGAATTCCCCCATCACCATTGTAGCCGTCGACGATGAATCCTATGATCGCATCCCTGATCCGCTCATGCTCTGGCACAAGTATTTTGCGCAGGTGGTGCGAGGCCTGGTCGAGGCGCGCGCGGCAGTAATTGGTCTGGATTTCTTTTTTGCCGACATCGAAAAATATGATCCCGAGGGGCAGCGGGCGCTGCTCGCCGCGATTCTGGAGGCGGGCTCAGCCAATGTGCCCGTCATTTTAGTCTATCAAGTGCGTCGCGATCGACCCGAGCAGCCGCCTGCGCAATTCATGATGGCTGCTGGAGAAGCTTTTGCCTACGCGAACCTGACCACCGATATCGACGACTTCGTGCGCCGGCAGGCGCTTTACTCGGAAGATTCCAGCAGGGGATCCAGTTTTCCTTTCGCGGTGGCTTTGGCTTTTGCTAGAAAACAGGATCCGCCGATTATCGCGCTGGAAAAAATTCCGAAAATGGTCCTGATCAATTACCGAGGGCTTGACCTTTTCCCGCGGGTCTCTTTTTCGACCACTCTGGATGCGGCCCGAAGCGGCGACATCAAGTTCTTGAGAGATCACTTTCAGAATCGAATTGCGTTGATTGGAAGAGTAAGCATCGAGGACCTGCATTCCACACCGCTCTATTACTGGGACCGGTCCAAATCGCAGGAATCCTTCAAGAGAACCCCCGGAATCGAGATTCATGCTCATACTATTGCGACACTGCTGCAAGGAAATTTCATCCGCCAGCCAACAGGCCGAGTGCAGCTTGCCTTGACCGTGCTGATTGTCTGTTTGGTGGTTTTTTTCTGTTTCCGCCTCCCGCCGCTGGCGGGACTGGGATTGAGCGGCGTCGTCTTGGTTTCGTATCTGTTTTTTTCCAACTGGATATTTGGACGTGGCTGGTGGTTGTCAGTTGTGTCACCCGTCGCCGGCGCTCTGCTGGCAGCGGGAACGGCTGAGGTGTCGAATTTCATTCTGGAAGGTCGAGAAAAACAACACCTGAGACGGTTATTTAAGAGATACGTGAATGATCAGGTGATTGAAAAAATCCTGCAGGCGCCGGGAGGCTTGACACTAAAAGGAGAAACACGCCGGATTACGGTGCTGTTTTCCGATATCCGGGATTTCACAACGCGGTCCGAAGGGGTCGCCGCCGAAGTACTGGTCAACTATCTCAACGACTATTTTACTGAAATGGTCGATGCCATTCAGGCTCACGGCGGCATGGTAGACAAGTTCATTGGCGACGGAATGATGGCCGTGTTTGGCGCGCCGCTGGACGACCTGTTGGCGCCCCTGCATGCGGTCGAGGCCGCCCGGGAAATGCTGAGCAAACTGCGCTCATTCAACCAGCAACTGGCAAGTCAGGGCATCGAGCCGGTTCGCATCGGCATCGGTATTCATAGCGGAGAAGCCGTCGTGGGAAACATTGGGTCTCCTCAAAAGACGGAATACACCGCTATCGGTGACGTGGTCAATACTGCTT
>DASYPF010000021.1:0-6176 GCA_036006905.1 Acidobacteriota bacterium | reverse complement strand
CAAAAATCTTGTTGCGCATTTGTGATGAGGAACCCGCTTCGTTGAAAACGATGCTAGCCGCCGCGCGGGCAATAACGGAAATGAATGCCCTCCGCCTGCCGACATTTCTTGAACCATTGCCCGTTGTTAAAAATGACGATGGCTTTCAGGTAATCAAGACGCCGGAAGCGCTGGCGCGGATCGTCGGTGTTGCCTCGGCGCTTGGAGACAGCAGCCGTTACATTTGGCTCAAGCTGCCTCATTGCGAAGATTACAAGGTTGTCGCTCGAGCCACTACTTTACCGATTCTCCTTTTGGGCGGCGAATCGGCGGGTGACATCGCTCTGTTTTTGCGACAACTGGCGACGGCGCTTTCCGCTGGTCCGAACGTGAGAGGCGCGCTGGTGGGACGGAATGTGCTTTATCCGGGAGTTGACGACCCGCTCGCGGTTGCTGAATCGGTCGGCGCGATCATTCATAAGGGCTGGACGGTCGAGCAGGCTCTAAAATTCCAGAAAAACCACCGCGCACACCCTTTGAATCATGTTCTTGATTCCACACCGTGAGAAAGTGAGAAAACATTTCACCGCGAAGAACGCGAAGACCGCGAAGCTGTTTCCGGTCGCTCTTGATTTTTCACGTTGATTGCTTTAACAGCGAGAGTTTTAGTCGATGCGGTCGATGCCAACATGAGCCAAAATAAATGGCCTTGCATCCTTGGCGTTCTTTGCGGTTAATTTTCTCTCAGGTTCTGAAGGGCAGTGTGACAAGGAGGTAAGCATGAAAAGGCAACAATTGACCATGGCTCAGGCGCTCATTTCCTTCCTGAAGAATCAATACATTGAGCGCGACGGAAGCCAAACGCGCTTTTTTGCCGGCGTATGGGGAATTTTTGGGCACGGAAATGTAGCCGGTGTGGGCCAGGCGCTGCATCAGGATCCAGACCTTCCATACTATCTGGCCCGCAACGAACAGGCGATGGTGCACACGGCGACGGCTTTCGCAAAGATGAGCAATCGACTGCGTGCCTTTGCCTGCACCTCCTCGATTGGGCCGGGAGCGACCAACATGGTCACCGGCGCAGCGGCGGCTACCATCAATCGCATTCCGGTACTGCTGTTGCCGGGCGACATCTTTGCTCGACGCAATGTGGCCCCGGTGCTGCAACAGCTTGAATTCGAACATACGCAAGATATCTCGGTCAATGACACCTTCAAGCCCGTCTCGCGCTACTGGGACCGGATCAACCGGCCTGACCAACTGCCATTCGCCCTGATGGAAGCAATGCGCGTGCTCACTTCGCCTGCGGATACCGGCGCGGTGACTTTGGCTCTCCCTCAGGACGTTCAAGCTGAGGCTTGGAATTATCCAGAAGAACTCTTTGCAAAGCGCGTGTGGCGCGTCGCTCGGCCCATGGCTGACCGCGCGCTTTTGGCTCGCGCCATTGAATGGATCCGAAGCGCGAAAAAGCCGCTCATCATCGCCGGCGGTGGCGTGATTTACAGTGATGCGAGCGAAGCCCTGGCTTGTTTTGTCGAGCAGACAGGCATCCCCGTGGGAGAAACCATGGCGGGCAAGGGTTCTCTGGCGCACGACCATCCTCAAAATCTTGAAGCAGTCGGCGTGACTGGAACACCGGGAGCGAATATCGTCGCTCGTGAAGCCGATCTGGTCATCGCTGTGGGCACACGTCTGGCCGACTTTGCCACCGCTTCCAAGACTGCCTTTCAGAATCAGAACGTCCGATTCGTCAACATCAACGTGGCGGAAGTTGATGCTTACAAGCATGCGGCGTTGCCGCTGGTTGCCGATGCGCGCGTCACGCTTGATGAGTTGCGTCCTGCGTTGGTTGGGTACCGAGTGGACGGCGACTACGCGGCATGCATCGCCCGCCTGAAGCAGCGATGGACAGCGGAAGTTGAGCGCCTGTTCAATCTCCGGCACGGCCCGCCCATCAGCCAGGGGGAAGTCATCGGCGCGGTCAACCAGTTCTCCCGCCCGGAGGACGTCGTGGTTTGCGCGGCGGGCAGCCTGCCCGGCGATCTCCACAAGCTATGGCGCACGCGCAATCCAAAAGGCTATCACCTGGAATATGGCTATTCCTGCATGGGATATGAGATTGCCGGGGGATTGGGCGTGAAGATGGCCGATCCTTCGCGCGAGGTGTATGTAATGGTGGGCGACGGCTCCTATTTGATGATGTCCTCTGAGATCGTCACCGCCATTCAGGAGCGCTGCAAGCTCAATATCATCTTGCTCGACAATCACGGCTTCAGCAGCATCGGCGGCCTCTCGCAGGCAGTAGGCTCGGGCGGCTTTGGCACGAATTTTCGGTATCGAAACCCTGAGAGCCGCCAGTTAGACGGCGAGTATCTACCCGTTGATTTTGCCGCCAACGCCGCCAGCCTGGGAGCGCATACCATTCGCGCCACCACCCGCGATGATCTTCAGCGAGCGCTGGAGGAATCGCGCCGGCAGACCCGCACCGCCGTAATTGTGATCGAAGTGGATAAGGAAAAACGCGTGCCAGGTTATGAATCCTGGTGGGATGTCCCGGTAGCTGAGGTTTCTGAAGTTGAGGCGGTGCAGCTTGCGCGGGCTGAATACCAAGTAGCGTCCCAGAGGGAGCGTTTTTTTCTGTAGGACGGCAGCAATCGGAGCGCCAAGAACGTCAGAGCCCGGAGCGTAAGCGACGGGTCTCGCCAGAGCAAGTCGGCGATCAAAACATTTCTCTGGCAGGCGTTGTTACCCGGCAGGACCCGTCGCTTACGCTCCGGGCTCTGACACTGGCGGCGCTACAATTTTTCAAACTTTCTTATGCTCGCGGGGAAAGACTCTTTGTGCCAACGAACACTAATCTGAATATCGGCGTAGTTGGATTGGGCAGATTGGGCAGCTTATATGCAGGGTATTTTGCGGGCCGAATCGCCAAAGCCAATCTGGCGGCCGTATCTGATGTTCGCGATGCGGTTGCTGCTTCAGTTGCCGAACGGCTGAGCATTCCCAAACGGTATCCGCATTACCAGGATCTGATTGCCGATCCGCAGATCGATGCCGTGGTGATTACCACACCCACCAGCACGCACAAGGAGATTGTCATTGCATCCGCCAAGAGCGGTAAAGCGATCTTTTGTGAGAAGCCTTTGTCCCTTTCTTTGGACGACGCCCAGGCTATCTCGGAAGCCGTCGAGAGCAAGGGAGCATTTTTTCAAATGGGATTCATGAGACGATTTGACAAGGGTTACGCGGCCGCGAAACGAAAGATCGCAGAGGGAGTGATTGGCGCGCCGGCAGTCTTCAAATCGACGTCCAGAGATCCGTTCCGGCCCAGTCTGGAGTACCTGGATCCGCGGCATAGTGGAGGGCTGATCGTCGATTGTGGCATTCACGATTTTGACCTGGCGCGATGGTTTATGGGAGAGGTGGCCGGCGTCTATAGCCTTGGCGCCGTGCTGGCGTATCCCGAGATGAAACAGATCGGCGACATCGACAATGCAGTGGTCAGTCTTTCGTTCGAAGCCGGATCGATGGGTCTGGTGGACCTGAGTCGAAATGCAGTTTATGGATACGATATAAGGACCGAGATACTGGGAACAAAAGGCGCGCTGGCGATCGGCTATCTGCGCGAGACACCCTTGCTGGTAATGGTACAAGACGGCATTGTCCACGACACTGTCCCTTATTTCACGGAACGCTTTGAACAGGCATACATCAGTCAATTGCAGGACTTCGTGGAGAATGTCGTCAATGATAAAGCGCCGTCGATTTCGTGCGGGGACGGCGTGGCCGCTCTGCGAATCAGTATTGCAGCGACGCTGTCGTTCCAGCAGAAACGACCTGTGGAATTGTCCAGCGTCGATTAGAACGTGAGGGAGAATCAATACCGCGAGTGCGAGAAGCTGAGAAAAAATTAACCACCAAGGCGCCAAGGCACAAATTAGCCTGTAGTTTCCAGTGGTCAGCTTCGGCTAGAACGTAAGTTAAAGGTGATGGCTTCAACGAAGCTGACCACTGAAAGCTACAGGCTGCTTGGTGTCCTTGGTGTAACAAGTTGGCAGAATCTTGTTGTTTTGGCCAGGTTTTGGCCGAATGGAAACCACCGTTCACGTGCACGTTCACGACCACGTCAACATCCACGACAACGTCCACGACAACGTTTACCAATCGCTGCTCTTTTGGAATTGCTTTTCGTTACCGTGGACGTAGCCGTGGTCGTTGATGTGCACGTGAACGTGGCCGTAGACGGCTTTTCTTAGAGCCCGAAGGCTGGCCGCTTCAGCGGCCTTTCCCGAAGGGTTTAAGGCCCGCCGTTCATTACGGCGGGTTTATTGCCAACCTGTAATCCCATCGGAGGCCGCTTCCAGCGGCCTTCTCCTTCCGGCTTTAGCCCTCATTTTTCTTTCGCAAATTTATCCCTTGCCCCGTTATGTACAGAGAAGGGGGCTCGATTAATGTCTCGGAATTGTTACTGGGAGATTTATCTGCAGATTGTTTGGCATACAAAGGGCAACTTCCCTTTTCTGGTCGATGCCATCGAGGATCGCGTTCATCGGTTTCTAAAGAATCGAATCTGCCGGACGCCAGGGGCTTATGTATACGAAACTGGGGGATCGGAAGATCATTTACATCTGGCAGTCAGCGTCCCGCCTACACTGCTACTGAGCGATTGGATTGGCAAATTGAAGGGGTCCAGTACTCATTACTTGAACCAGCAGTTTTCTGGCCGTGGACGAATGTCCTGGCAGGACGGCTATGGTGTGGTCAGCTTTGGGCGAAAAGACCTTCCCTTTGTCTGTGAATATATTCGAAGACAAAAGGAGCATCACGCAAGGGGAACGACCATTGCCAGATTGGAAGCCGTTGAGGGCGAGCGGCTAAAGCCGGTATCGAGAAAGCCGCTGGAAGCGGCTTTCGATGATTCATTGGATGCACTGTCAACCCGCCGTAACGACGGCGGGCCTTAAACCCTTCGGGAATGGCCGCTGAAGCGGCTTCCAGCGGCTTTCTGGAATCCGGCTTTAGCCATTCGCCCGGGGCAAGGGAAAACTTGTCACGGGAAAATGACGGCTAAAGCCAGGCGAGAAGGCCGCTGGAAGCGGCCTCGATTGGACTAATGATGTCTGATCAACCCGCCGTAAAGACGGCGGGCCTTAAACCCTTCGGGGAAGGCCGCTGAAGCGGCCCGCTTTCACGCTCTAATGGATCATGGATTCAGTCAATTACCAGCTCTCCGGTTGTGGCCCTGGCCACTGCGTGAACATGGCCGTAGACGGCTTTTCTTTTGGTTGTGGCTTTGCCACTCTAGGTCCTTGGTGGCTAAAATTTCTTGCCCAAGAAACAAGATCGGAATTCTTCCTCCTTTTCTCAGACGTCGTAGTTCACGCGAACGTGTGCGGGGAAGACTTTCGTGCCTTGCAGCGTAACGTTGGGTAATCCGCTGAGTTCTACCTGGCGCAGGCACGGAAGGCGTGCCAGGTGGGCAAGGCCCGCATCGGTTACGCCCTTCGTCTCGAAGAGCTCGACCTTTTCCAGCGAGGTCATGCGGCCCAGGATCTCCAGGCTGTGGTCGGTAATCTGCGTCAGGCCCGCGTAGTAGTATTTCAGTTGTAGCCCTGCGATGTGCTCGGTAGCAACATCGGTCGTGTCGCGGCAGTACATGCATGTTAGGCGTTCCAGCCGTTGGCAACGACCTACATGGCGGAAGCCATCATCCTGGAAGCCAATGGGCGTAAGTTCCCGAAGCGCCGGGAACTGCGGCAAGGTAGCAAGCGCCGCGTCATCCACATTCTTGCAACCGATGCCGAAGCCACGCAGCGCCGGCATCTTCGAGAGCGCGACAAATCCCCGGCTGCCGAAGTTGGGGCACTCGCGTCCCCAAATGAATTCGATCGTTTTGGAATGGCTTAGCGCGGTGAAGCCGTCGTCGGTGGCGACCGATTCCTGCGCTCGCAGCCTGCGCAGGCGCGGCATCGCCGCGATGTGCCGCATGGCTGTGTTGTCACTCAACGCTCCATCACAGCCGAGAGACCCAAGATTGGGAAGATGCACCAGCACCGCGAAGCCATCGCTGGTAATGCCCGTCACATGCCAGAACAGGTCGAGTGCATACACGCCCTCCAACCCGGCAAGGCTCGCGAGACCCTGGTTGGTGAATGGCCCGTCGACAAGCAGGTGTGTCGGTTCGTCGTTTGTGTCCT